>NZ_JBSHLH010000012.1:0-140035 GCF_053644255.1 Sphingobacterium sp. NPDC055431 | reverse complement strand
CAGAAAAGTGACATTAATTTTAAAAAATGGTAGACCTGTTGTCAGATTAAGGGCGTTTAGAGCGATAGATGACCCTGAAACATGTTTACGATTTATCAAAGGGCATGAACACGTGCTAACCTCTATAGGTGTTAAAAAAGTAACCTCATCCAAGGACGAATGGATGTTCAATCCCGCATCTTTTGTTTTAATTGTAGAATCTCTAGATGGTGCAAACGTTTATGGTGGGGCGCGTATACATGTTGCTGGTGGTACTCAACCTCTTCCTATCGAAGAAGCCACCGGAATGATGGATCCAAAAATATTTGACCTTGTCTGGTCATACGCTCAAGAGGGAACAGGGGAAGGCTGTGGACTATGGAACTCCCGTGAAATTGCTGGCTATGGAATCGGAAGTATTTTCCTTACCCGAGCGGCAATTGCAATCGCACCTCGGATCGGACTGAAAACCTTATTTGCACTTTGTGCACCCTATACCATCAATCTTACAAAAGCAGTAGGTTATCGACAAGAATTTGGAGTAGGAAATAACGGTACATTTTATTACCCGAAATTAGATCTCTTGGCCACAACGATGGTTTTGGATGATGTATTTAATGTTCCTACAGCCTCCGAAGAAGATCGTAATGCCATTCTTGCCCTGCGGGATATGGCTGTAGGTCCTCGGATAGAGGTCCTCCGATCCAAGGAGATTGAAATCCATTACGATCTAAGCCTTAATAACCTGCAAGGTTGGGACCTTCAAAAAATTATCAATATGGCAAATGGACCAAGGTCTATTGATGATGGTAAGAGTCCCGACGATATTGTAATTCTATAAAAACTATGCAAGACAATCACGCTACCAAAAACAACTATTTATACAAACCTATATTTTTTGACAAATCCAAACCTGCGGATGCTGTTGCCATCCAAGAATTGCTGGATAAACAGGAAATCGTATTTGTACATGATCAATTCGAACGGCAGTTAAGGGATCTTTTTATTTGCCGAAATCCTACTTTTTCGACAAACGAAGAACAATTTCTGCAATTTGTTGGTTTAATCAGTAATCAACGACCTATGGAAGAGTTGGGTGCCTGGGTTTATTATCCGTGGAGAAAAACCTTAGTGCACGTTTTGGAACGTGAAGAATTTATCGAAGTAAGAACAAACCGCAATCAACTTAAAATATCAAAAGCAGAGCAGGAGCTTCTGTCGAATAAGACAATTGGTATTATCGGACTTTCAGTTGGTCAATCTGTGGCTATTACCATTGCTATGGAAAGAGGTTGTGGCAAGTTAAAGCTTGCCGATTTTGACGATCTGGATCTTAGCAATTTGAATAGGTTGAGAGCACCAGTGTTCAGCTTGGGGATTCCCAAGGTTGTCCTGGCAGCAAGGGAAATTGCAGAAATCGATCCCTATCTGGAAGTGGAGATATATCCCGAAGGGATCTATGAGGAGAATTATCGAGAATTTCTTTTGGGGAGTCAAAAACTGGACTTGCTGATCGAGGTCTGTGATAATTTTGAGGTGAAGGTCGAAAGCAGGATCCGCGCTAAGGAGCTAGGAATTCCGGTAATTATGGAAACCAATGACCGAGCAATGCTGGACATAGAAAGGTTTGATGTATTTCCTGAACTGAAAATATTCCATGGACTTGTTGGTGATATAACGGTTGATGAAATCCAAGCTTTGGACAAGAATGAGAGGATGGGGCTGTTGATGAAGATTGTCAATGCCAAAGAGCTATCTGAAAGGATGAAACAATCGCTTCCTGAACTGGGTAAATCCCTGAAATCTTGGCCACAATTGGCTTCCGAAGTCGTGTTGGGCGGTGGTATTTCTGCTTGGGCTTCGCGAAAACTTCTGCTCGGTCAAGATCTGAAATCTGGAAGGTATTACGTGGATTTGGAGAAAATATTAAGTGCAAACCCTGTTAATTAACACATCAGCGATGTTAAGGTATTTGTTATTTCTAACTATGATTTTATGCTGTCTTTTTAGCCCTAAAGCTAAGGCATCGACAGATAGTGTCATTTACTTTAATGGGAAGGATGTCAAAAATATTGGAAAGTATTTATCTCTCTATGAAGAAAATGGGGAGTCAGTTTCTTTTAATGATGTCTTAGCACATCCAAACCTTTTTTCTAAATGTGAAACTGAGGTCCCTAACCTCGGGATCGTCAAGAAACCCCATTGGATCAAGTTTGAAATCGTCAATAATTCTGATGAGGATCGCTTGATCGTAGACCTATCCCAACCTAATATTGCGGAAGTGAAATTTTACAGCATTATCAATTCCCAAATAGACAGTGTTGGATATAACTTAAAACAAGGTTATAGCGATCGAAAATATTCCCATCAATTCTATCTGTTTGATCTCCATCTCAAAAAAGGAGAGAAAGCAGTCTGCTATATGAAGTTGCAGAGCGAAACTCAAGTCATTGTTCCGCTGTCCATCCATACGCCAACAGGACTTTTTAATTTCCTGCAGAAAGAAGATATCCTTTCAGCCATCTACATAGGACTGATGTTGTCCTTAGTGCTCTATAATGCGTTTCTATATGTTGCAACTGGGGAAAAGCATTATTTAAGCTATGTGAACTATATTTTTTGGGTCTTTGTGGCCCAAATGGCGGTATTGGGGCTATTTGAAAGAGTTTTCCCCATTCGCAGTGAATGGCTGTCATCAAGATTGTTAACGTTTTCAGGCGCCATGTCAGGTATCGGTGCCATTCTTTTTGTCAAGTCTTTCCTGCACACTTCCGTAGAAGCGAAGGGCTTCAATAAATTACTGAACGTTTTTTTATTTGGTTATTTCTTTGCCATCCTATTGTTGTTGATAGGCTATATTATCCCTGCATATAGAATCGTAAACCTGGTTGCGGGTGGTGGAGCTGCCATCGTCCTCATATTTGCCTTTGAGTTATCGCGAAGAAAATATAGCCAGACCAAGTTTTTCCTCTTTGCATGGTGTATCTTCCTGATCAGTGTATTGGTCTTTGTTCTTAAGGATTATGGCGTGCTGCCAACCAACGTATTTACGGCTCGGTCCGTACAGATAGGTTCTGTTATCGAAGCGCTCTTGCTATCTTTTGCATTGGCCGATAAGATCAATACTTACCGCAAGGAGATGTTGGAATTACAGGTCCGTGAATTGGCTATTTCCCAAGAAAATGAAAAGCTGATCCGTGAACAGAATGTGATTTTGGAACAGAAGGTCCGTGAAAGAACGGAAGAACTCCAAGAGTCCAATAAATCGCTGAGCTTAACCTTGTCAAACCTGAAAGATGCCCAAGCCCAGCTGGTGGAATCTGAGAAAATGGCCTCTCTAGGTCAGTTAACGGCCGGTGTAGCCCATGAGATCAATAATCCGATCAATTTTGTGACCTCCAATGTTTCTCCACTTCGCCGCGATGTTGGAATCCTCTGGGATATTATCGATCAAATTGAAATGATAGCATTGGATAACGACCTGCAACTGGAAGAGAAACAGGAGAAAATCCAAAATATCAAGAATATCAACGATGTTGACTATCTGAAATCGGAAATCAATTTCTTGTTGAAGGGTATCCAAGAAGGAGCAGAACGGACAGCTGAAATAGTCCGGAGCTTACGGATTTTTTCCAGGATTGATGAAGATACGCTGAAGCGTGCCGATCTGAATGAATGCCTGGATTCCACTTTGGTCATCTTGAATCCAATGACCAAAGAACGGATTAGGGTCATCAAAAATTACCATAGCATTCCCATGGTGGAATGTTATGCGGGTAAACTGAACCAGGTTTTCATGAATATACTTTCCAATGCCATCTACGCCGTTGAAAAGAAATACAATGGAAATGCGGGTGGAGAAATCAAGATCGAAACAAAACTTGACGAGGATTTGTCAAAAGTAATAATCAGTATTATGGACAACGGTACGGGGATCCCTCCAGAGGTCATCGGACGTATCTTTGAACCATTTTTTACAACAAAGGATGTTGGTGAAGGCACAGGTCTAGGGATGTCAATTGCTTATAAAACAATTGAAAGACATAATGGAAGAATTGGTTTGCAATCCACGGTCGGAGAGGGAACCACTTTTGATATCCATTTGCCAATCAAACAATAAGGTAAAGATTAAAATAAAGGTTTTTTAGGTCACACTAAAAGGTAATAGTATGGATAAGAATTTTGAGGTGTTGTACATTGATGATGAGTACAATAATTTGGTAGGATTTAAAGCGGCATTGAGGTTTCACTACGATATTCATATTGCGAGCAATACTACGGATGCAGAAAATATTTTAATGACCAATCCCAATATCAGGGTAATCTTTTGTGACCAAAAGATGCCCGGAGAGAATGGAATTGATTTCTTCAGCAGGATCAAAAAGGAATTTCCGAAGCCTATGCGGGTCTTGATCACAGCTTTTGCAGACATGGATACGGTAATTGACTCCATTAACCGCGGTCATATCTTCAGGTTTATCAAAAAACCTTGGGAAGAAGCTGAGATTATTTCCTGTATCGAAGAGGCCAATAAGTTTTATGTAACAAATTCTTTGTTGGATTTGCGCAATATGGAGCTTCAGAAAGCTTATGAGGAGCTTGATAAATTTGCCTATAGCGTTAGCCATGATTTACGCGATCCACTTGCCGGGGTGCTTGGTGCTATCCGGATTGCTTTGGATTTCAAGAGTGTCGAGCAGGTTCATGAAATCCTGAACCTCATGAAAACTTCCATTGTTAAATTAGAGGACTATATCAACAGCCTTCGAGATTATTATCTGTTGAGAAGGGGAGAGCTCAACCTTTCCAAAATTGATTTCAATTCCATCTTCGAAGATATTCTTGACTTTTATAAAATGTACAGCCAAAACTCGGGCGTAGAGATCAGCTTTGAAGTCGACCAAGAAAACACGTTCATCAATGATAAATCCATCTTGGAATTGATCATACACAATTTGGTTTCCAATGCGATAAAGTACCAAAAATTAGACTCTCTGGATAAATGGGTGAAATTGAAGGCAGAAACTGAAAATGGTCATGCAAAAATAACCGTAACGGATAATGGAATTGGAATCTCAGAATCTTCGATCAACGATATCTTTAGGTTATTTTTCCGCGCTAGCGATCAGGCTGAAGGGATGGGCTTTGGATTATATAATGTGAAGACTGCTGTGCAGAAACTTAAAGGCGGGATTTCAGTAGATTCAGAACCAGAGAACGGATCTAAATTTGTAGTGACTATTCCTTCTAAGGAATAGTCATTGGAATTTTAGGACAATAGTTTTTGACGAAGTAAAAACTCCAATTGTTCGTTTGAGATCTCCAGTTTAGACTTTTGATCGATGATATTTTTCTTGTTCTGATAGATTTCAAAAGCTCTTGAGATGGTTTCGGTCAATTCCTCTTCGCGCCAAGGCTTGTTCAGGTAATGGAAGATTTTGCCTTTGTTAATGGCATCGACCACTGCACCCATATCCGTATAACCGGTCAACAGGATTCGCATAGGGTCAGGTTTGATTTCAATAACCTTTTCCAAGAATTCCACCCCGGTCATTTCAGGCATTCGCTGGTCAGTAATTATGATCTGGATATCATTTTTACGAATAATATCCAATGCTTCAGCTCCCGTTAAGGCAGTAAATACATTGTATTTAAACCTGAACGTAGCTTTAAAAGAAAATAAATTGTTCTCTTCATCATCCAAATACAGCACATTAATCTTATTTTCTATGTTCATTACTTTCTTACTTGAAAAACTGTTTCAAAATTAGTAATTATTTGTGGTCCATAATAATTGATTTGAATATAATGAGAAAATTGCATTTTTTTTCAGATTTAAATTAATATTTTACTTGATAGTCTTTTGGAAACTTTTTTCCGGAAAAAGCTCGCTGTGAGGTCAACTCTTCACTTTTAGAAGTCCAGAATTCATCATCTGCTGGTAAGCCCAATGGTAAGAAGGAAAGGGATGCTTCATATAATGATCCGGCATTGGTATAGGTGTCAGCCATATTCCCCTGATCTGTGGAAGTAAATCCCAAAATTAACCAACCATATTGATCATAAAGATCATGCTTGTAAATGTTTTTCAGGATGGCTGTCAATCCATTTCGGATTTGGCCATATGATAGATGCTCTGGAAGTTTCTTGTCCAATGCTACTTGTGCCAAAGGTTGG
Organism: Sphingobacterium sp. NPDC055431; assembly: GCF_053644255.1. Lineage (NCBI taxonomy): Bacteria > Pseudomonadati > Bacteroidota > Sphingobacteriia > Sphingobacteriales > Sphingobacteriaceae > Sphingobacterium > Sphingobacterium sp. NPDC055431. The sequence continues at coordinate 133,879 of NZ_JBSHLH010000012.1, read as the reverse complement.
AAAGCTCCATTCCTATAGGTTGAACTCCGTCCGATAATTGGAAAATAACCTTCCGGAGAAATCATTCTTTCCAAGTGCTGGGCATATCGTTGCATTCTCTTATAAGCACGGTCATACTTCTCTTGGTAGATCCCAGCCTTCAGGTTATGTTTTAAGGTTTCAACCAGCATGCAATGGATGATATAGCCATTGTAATGGTCAAATGCAAAGTGGTTACCATCTGAGTACCAACCATCGCCAACATACCAATCCTGGTCAAATTTATTGATGGCTAAATCTATGCTTTCCCGATTGGGTTCCACACCAATGCTGTACAGAAAGGTTTCGGTAATCGATGAAAACAACAGCCAATTGTTTTGCCCCGGCTTTATCCAGCGTATGTATTTCAGCTCCTCAATGACCTGTTGTTTGGTCTTGTCAGGAAGAGGTTCCCATAAGGCTTGTGGAGCCCTTAAAAAGCCTAATGCTAAATGGGCAGCATCTACCAAGGTCTGACCTTCTTTTCCACGCCAAGAAAAATAATCGGGCGAACTGGGATCAAACCCATGTTGTATACCGAGTAGGGCTTGTTCCCTATATTTTTTTCGAAGTTTACCTTCTTCAGAAGCATCGTCTTTCAATCCCAACCAAGGAGCCATGCCGGCCATCAATCGGCCAAAGGCCTCCAAATACCCAACCTTTGGATTTCGCCCATCAAAAGATTCGGATACGACCATGGGCATGTTTTTCTGGAAAGTGCCTTTACTGATGTTCTCCAAAATAGGGTTTGCCATTTTGCTCAAAATGGAAACCCAATAGGCTCGGTCATCTGTAGCTAGATATTTTGATGATAATCCATCTGTGTTGGTCTCATTTAGGACGGCATATGCCCTGTTTTCCTGCATGGTTAAACCAGCAATCATTAATCCTGCAGACTGTATCCAGGTTCTTCTTTTCATAGAGTAGGTATTTATGGGTTTAGGTCAGTTATTTGCCTTTTCTCTAATTTAACATATTCTGGCCAAAAAGTAGCATATATTGAAAATCGGCATCCTCAATCAATTTTATTAAGTTTGTAATATCGAGATGCAATAAGGTATGGAAAAGAATAAAATCAGCGCTGATGAGTTCGTCGAGAAGTTTATGGGAGGGAGCCTTAAACACCTGACCTATATACAAACGCCTATCAAGATCTTTCCATTACGTGATATAGCACCTTATCTGAAAACCCCGATTCCACCTATTTTCTTCGGCTATAATCTCCTTATTTATATTAATCAAGGTTATTTCAAACATCAGATTGAATCTACTTCATTTATGGTACAGGCACCTTCTGTGCTAATTTCCAACTATGGTAATATTTCTGCTATTGATTCGGTGGATAAATCCGCACAGGGATATTGTGTATTGATCAAGGAGCAGGCTATGACATCCTTGTTCAGGGAACAAGAAATCCTCAATATTTTCACCATCTCACCTTTATTGAATCTCAGTAAGATAGATAATGAAGAATTGAACGGACTTCTGGATTTGCTATACGAGGAAATCTATACGGAAAAACCCTATAAGGAATACTATGAAAGTATTTTTAAGACCGTGATGTTAAAGATTATCAAGATTTCTGCCTCCAATAAATCCTTGGGAAGGCGACAGGAAATTGCGATATCATTTAAACAACTGGTTCATTTACATTATAATAAGGAAAAGTCCGTTAATTTTTATGCAGATAAGTTAGCTGTCTCCGTAAACTATTTGAATAGATGTGTTTCTTCGGTGTTCAAGAAATCCTCAAAACAGCTCATTCTTGAAGTTGCCATAATCCATAGCCAGTTAATGCTGTTGGAAACCAATAAAAGTGTGGCCAGTATCGCCTATGAATTGGAGTTTGAAGATCCATCTTATTTTACCCGTCTGTTTAAAAAGATCGTAGGAATTTCTCCAACTGAATATCGCAAAACGATAAATTAGCGCAGAATGGTTTTTATGCACGATTTGTCCTAAATATAGACGAATTCCTCATAGATATTTTCTTGATTTCCCTCTAATTTTACAATTGAGTTTTATAATAGCCAATTTGTTCAACTCAAAAAGGCGGACCTATGAATTGCTCACTATACATTGTAAATAAAAAAATAGCATGAACGGAGTTATAGAAAATATAGATTTTGAAAACTATATTTCATCATTCAGAAAACACTTATACCACCTATTCAGAGAAGAATTTGATTATTCATCCATTAGTTTGAAACGTGATTTTCCTGCAGAGTTTCTAGCAGAGATCATGAAGAAAAAACCTCTGGCGGTGGCAATTCCTAAATTGCACGGAGGAAGAGGCGTATCGGTAAAAGAATGTTTAGGAGTTCTGTCTGCCGCTTCGTATGAATCTCTGGCACTTTCCTTAATGTTCGGTATCAATATCGCTTTGTTCTTGGAGCCTGTTGCCAAGTACGGAAATTATGCTGTGCAAGAACGCGTATTTAAGGAATTCATAGAGAACAATGCCATGGGAGGTTTAATGATAACCGAGAAAGCCTACGGTAGCGATGCATTAAATATGAAAACGGCTTACGATCAAATCGGCATCTCCTATAAGATCAAAGGTGAAAAACATTGGCAAGGACTTAGCGGTGCTGCTGATTTCTGGTTAGTTACTGCCCGCAAACTCACCCCAACCGGTGAGTTGACCCGCGACATTGATTTTTTCGTGACGGATAACAGCAATCCTGAACAACATATCCCTATGCTGGAGCGCTATAACAACCTTGGTTTGTATGCAATTCCTTATGGCGTCAATCAAATTGATGTAGTTGTACCGGAAGATCAAAAATTAACACCAGAAAGTACAGGAATTAAATTGATGCTGGACATGCTTCACAGAAGTAGATTGCAATTCCCAGGTATGGGCTTAGGTTTTATCAAGCGTCTACTTGATGAATCTCTGCAACATTGCCAAAACAGGATTGTCAGTGGAAGCCCATTGATCAACATTGATTCTGTAAAATATCAAATTTCAAGAATCCAGGCAGCCTTTGCCATCTGCTCAGGTATGTGTGCTTATTCAGTAGCAACCAGTGGTATTGAAAATGACCTTTCAGGATTAAGTATTGAAGCCAATACCTTGAAAGCCTTGATTACCGACTTGATGCAAGAGTCTGCACAGATCAGTCTTCAATTAGCAGGTGCAAATGGATATAGATTGGATCATATCGCTGGACGATCAGTGGTGGATAGCCGCCCATTCCAGATATTCGAAGGATCCAATGAAATGCTATATGGACAGATTGCTGAAGGTATCAGCAAGATGATGCGTAGAGCAAAAGAATCAAATCTATATGAATTCTTAAAAACCTATCCTAATGCTAATCTGAGTGCTCCATATTTCAAGGAACAATTGAACTTCAGCCTAGAAGCCGGTATCAACCAACGCGACATGGTTACCATTGGTCGAATGATCGCTAGGGTAATCAGTTTCCAATTTGTTCTTCAAATGGAAGGCTTCAACGCTGAATTAGTAGAAATCACCCGTCAGCATATATTGATGGATCTGACGATGTTCCATGGCCAGTACATTAGCAAAAACAGCGCTAATCCTTTGGTTGAATATAGTATGGATTCCGATTGGATGAACTTTGTCTCTTAATAACAATTTCAAATACAACAAGGAGAGCTGGGTTTTATTACCCAGCTTTTTTTATGGCCAAAATTTTTAATTACTAAGTATTCTTGATTTTCCTATTGGTCTTATTCGAGACATATTCCGAATTTTGGCAATATGAATAAGGTAGAGTTAATATTCTATCCGAAGCATTCTCGAATATGCCTCGAATGAGTCTCGACCATGGTCTATTTTATTAGCCATAATTATGTCAGGAAAAACCTTGAAAAATACCATTCTCCTGAATCTTTGATAATTTTATTTCATCATATAAAAAAACTAGCTATAGGTTAAACAATCTATTGTCTTTTACTATTTTAAATACTGTATGGAGAAACAGAATAAGGCTGATAATGCTATGGCGCCAATTCCGGATGGAAGGAAACTAGATGTTTTCTATAAAGTGGACATTGTAGTCATCGGTGCGGGGCAGGCAGGTCTGTCGGCGGCCTATCATCTCAAAAGGGAAGGGTTAGAGCCAGGAAAAGGATTTGTGGTATTGGATGATGAATTTGGTTCCGGTGGAGCATGGCAACATCGCTGGGATTCCTTGACCTTGAGCAATGTGAATGGAATCAATGACCTGCCGGGGATGACCTTTTCGGAAGCGGTCAATCGCGATGATAAACAATTGCGGGCCAATGTTGCTTTGCCCCAATATTATGAGAAGTACGAAAAGGCCTTTGATCTCCCTGTAATCAGACCAGTAAATGTATTGAAGGTAACGGAGCGAAATGGAAGGTTTCTGATCCATACCAATGGACTGCAGTTTTCAGCAAAAGGCATTATCAATGCGACCGGTACCTGGAAGACTCCACATTGCCCGAAGTATCCCGGTTGGGATAAGTTTAAAGGAAGGCAATTACATACCGGTGAATATAAAAATGCTGCTGAATTTATAGGGAAGCACGTCATAGTCGTTGGTGGTGGGATTTCTGCTGTACAATTATTGGGTGAGCTCTCCAAAGTGACTAAGACTACATGGGTAACTCGGAGGCCTCCTGATTTTCGGCCTTATGAATTTAATCCAGAATTAGGTCGAGAGGCGGTGGCCATGGTAGATGAACGGGTACGGAAAGGATTGCCTCCAAAATCGGTTGTTTCTGTCACGGGCTTACCGATCACTCCGGCTATTGCGGATATGTTGAAGTCTGGTGTATTGGATAGGAAGCCCATGTTTCAAGAGATAACAGAAAATGGCGTGAAGTGGGAAGATGGTAGCGAAATGGATGCTGATGTTATCTTTTGGAATACCGGTTTTAGGCATTCCTTGGACCATTTGGATCCTCTGGGGTTAAAAAATGAGCAAGGTGGAATTGAAATGGGCGGTCAATTAGCAACCCAAGTGGTAAAAGACCCTAGGATTCATCTGACTGGTTATGGGCCTTCCTCTTCAACCATTGGAGCAAATAGGGCGGGGCGTGCGGCTGCAAAGGAATTAATTGCCTATTTAAAATTGAAATAAGTGCCGAGCAGATATATTTTGAGAACTTAACTTACAATATGACTTTTTCCCGATACGAATCATTATTGGTTGTGATGTTGACCATTGTCCAGTTTACGGTAGTTTTAGATTTTGCAGTTATGGCACCTTTAGGTGCAGAGTTGATCGACTCCTTGGATATTTCCACCAAGCAATTTGGTATCTTAGTGTCTGCCTATGCATTGAGTGCAGGTGCTTCGGGCTTCCTTTTAGCCGGTTTTATCGATCGTTTTGACCGTAAAAATATCCTCTTGATCATGTACGTAGGTTTTATTATCGGAACAGTCTGTTGCGCAATAGCACCTTCGTACTATTTTTTGTTGGTATCTAGGATTGTCGCCGGTGTTTTTGGTGGAGTAATGTCGGGAATTACCTTTGCGACCGTTACAGATTTTTTCAGGTATGAGATCAGAGGTAGGGTGATGGGGTTTATACAGATGGCATTTTCTGCAAGTCAGATTTTGGGGATTCCATTAGGGCTCTATTTAGCGCATATTTGGTCCTGGCATGTTCCATTTTATTTTATCGTTGGTATTGGCCTTATCAATATCGCCATGTTGGTGAAATTTATGAAGCCTATTCCTTCCAAAACCGTTCCTGGAGAGAAAAGCAGTTATTTCCAAGTGATAAAAAGGGTTTTTACCAATAAAAAATATTTGGTTGCCTTTTCGACAACCTTTTTCCTGGCAACAGGAGGGTTTATCCTACAGCCCTATGTTACCCCGCATTTGGTATTCGATCTTAATTATGCAGAAGACCAGTTGCCCTATGTTTTTTTCTCGGCGGGGATAGCCACATTGATTGGTTCACCAATTTTTGGAAAATTAAGTGATTCTTGGGGAAAGTATAAGTTGTTTGTTACGGGTAGTTTATTGGCCGGAATCTGTATCATTTGGTTTGTTAATGTTCCAGCGGGCAATTTATTTATGGTTGCCGTGGCATTCAGCTGTATGATGCTGTTTGTATCTTCTAGGATTATCAGTGCAACCGCCATGATTACAGCCATTCCAGATGCTAGTGAACGTGGAGCCTTTATGAATATCAATTCAGCCATACAACAGTCCAGTGGGGGAATTGCCTCCATCTTAGGTGGAATTGTTTTGATTGAAAAGGAAGGTAATCAGGGCTTTGAGAATTTTCAGTTATTGGGACTGATTACGTTTGTGAGTATTTTGATCTGTATCTTGTTGATGTATAGGGTGAATAAAATCGTGGAAGGGAAATATTTGAAGTAAATGTAATGATTGTGGTAGGGGAAATGCTAAGCCGGTTGGTATTTGAACCAGGATGTAAGGATAAGAGGATGGACCAAGATCGATGATTTGAACCAGGATAAAAGGGATAGGAGGATGGACCAAGATTGGGGGCTTATTTTAGCATATAACTAGTGCTAAAAGGCCTGTTTTTTTTGCGGGGTCATCCTGACGCAGGAAGGATCTCGGAACAATGCATATATTTTCAAGAGTGTATTGGCGTACTTTCCTGTACCTTCGGTTTCCCCCTTCCTGTCGTCCTGACGAAGGAAGGATCTCGGAATTTTACAGACATAATCAAATTACGGATGGCATTGGCGTACAGGTTCTTAACCTTCGGTTTCCCCCTTCCTGTCGTCCTGACGAAGGAAGGATCTCGGAATTTTACAGACATAATCAAATTACGGATGGCATTGGCGTACAGGTCCTTAACCTTCGGTTAAGGATGACAATCGGTTTGTGTGGAGAACCGTACAGATTCCTCACTGATCGTTCAGAATCAAAATGCGCCTAGGAGGGATTCAGAGTGAAACGAAGAATCTATTTATTACTTTTTTTAAGGATCGTTGTCATCCCGAAATCGTAAGATGAGGGAACTATTTTTTTTCTTTTTAGACGCTTAAAAGGGAGATATAAAAAATATTTCACCCACGCTGTGGGTTTTCTACATTCCAATTCACCTTTCTACAAATATTTCACTACTGTTGTCGATTCCCAAAACTTGATCTTTTACTAACCTTTCAGTTGTAATTTTTTCAATGCAGTTCTTTAGACTGAAATAATTAATTGCATATTTGTTTTTTGACTGACATTTGCTAATTTGGTAAAACGGATTAGCGAAACCTAAACACAAAAAATATTAATAAACTCAAATATGATTAAACATTGTTTATCCAAGATTTCTCTCCTGCTAATATTAGTGGCGGTACTGAGTTCTTGTCAACAAAAGCGATCTGGAAAGCCTAGGGTATTGGTTTTCAGTAAAACTGCAGGTTTTCATCACAATTCAATTGAAAAGGGCAATGCAGCCATTCAAAAATTAGGTCTAGAGAACGATTTCGTTGTGGATACCACTTCGAATGCGGATCGATTTGTTGAAGATTCTTTGAAGAATTACTCAGCAGTTGTATTTCTAAATACATCTGGGGATGTCTTAAACAATTATCAAGAAGCTGATTTCGAGCGTTACATTCAAGCTGGAGGTGGTTTTGTTGGAATCCATTCAGCAGCTGACTCGGAGACGGATTGGGGTTGGTACGGACGTTTACTTGGTGGATATTTTGGTTCAGAGCCTGAATTGAAACAAGGTAAATTAACCATTGTAGACAAAAATCATCCTTCTACAAAAGGTCTTCCTGATCCTTGGGAGATTACCGATGAATGGTACACCTTCAAGAAACAACCTGAAAACTTAAAAATCCTGATGACGGTTGATAAATCTGTTTTCCCGAATAAGGATGAGGTTGAGCAGGCTCCTGTTGCTTGGTTCCATGAATATGATGGCGGAAGGTCTTTCTACACCGGTTTGGGACATGAGGATGCAGAATATGCAGACGCGAATTTCTTGAAACATATCTTAGGGGGTATTCAATATGCAATCGGTAAAAACCTTGAATTAGACTATAAAAAAGCTAAGACTGTTCAGGTTCCAGCTGCAGACCAGTTCAAGAAGGTAACTATGGCCGAAGGAGAGTTCTTTGAACCGACGGAAATGGCTATCCTTCCAAACCTTGATATCTTGATTGCACAACGTCGCGGCGAATTGTTGCTTTATAGCAAAGAAACCAATAAAGTAAGCCAAGTTGGACTTTTGGATGTCTATCATAAAACAGAAGTTCCAAACGTGAATGCGGAAGAAGGATTTATGGGTCTAACAGCCGATCCAGACTTTGCAAAGAACAATTTTATCTATGCTTATTACAGTCCTAAAGATACTTCGGTAAATAGACTTTCGAGATTTGTCTTCAAGGACAATAAATTGGATATGGCTTCTGAAAAAGTGATTTTAGAGCTTTATTCTCAACGTGATATCTGTTGTCATACAGGTGGTTCATTGGCATTTGGTAAGGATAGAAATCTGTTCATTTCTACAGGTGACAACTCTACTCCATTTGATGAGCCAAACCAAAAATATGTGAGCAATGGATTTTCTCCTAAGGATGCTCGGGAAGGGCATGAGCAATATGACGCTCAACGTTCTTCTGGAAATACCAATGATCTGCGCGGTAAGGTGTTACGTATCACCGTTAAAGAAGATGGTACCTATGCTATTCCTGAAGGCAACCTATTTGCGAAAGGAACAGAGAAAACAAGACCTGAGATCTACGTAATGGGTAACAGAAACCCTTATAGAATCTCTATTGATAAGAAAAATGGTTTCTTGTATTGGGGTGAAGTTGGACCGGATGCGAATAAGGATTCGTTGAACAGAGGTCCGCGTGGTTACGATGAAGTTAACCAGGCTCGTAAAGCAGGTTTCTTTGGTTGGCCATATTTCGTAGGAAACAACTATGCTTACCATGCTTATAATTATGAAACTGGTGAAATGGGTCCTGCGTATGATGCGAAAAAACCAATCAATGATTCAAGGAATAACACAGGTTTAAGAGAGTTGCCAGAGGCAGTGCCTGCCTTTATTTGGTATCCATATGCGGAATCACCGGATTTCCCTCAAGTAGGTTCTGGTGGACGTAATGCGATGGCCGGTCCAATTTATTATACCGATATGTTCCCTCAGGAAACCCGTTATCCAGACTATTACAATGGTAAATTGTTTGTCTATGACTGGATCCGCGGTTGGTTTAAAGCAGTTACGATGTTGCCGAACGGTGATTTCGATAAGATGGAGCCATTCATGGGCGGTGTTAAATTCAACAGTCCAATCGATATGGAAGTAGGTCCCGATGGTAAGTTCTATGTATTGGAGTATGGCAGTGGATGGTTTAGCAAGAACCCGGATGCTGGGATTTCAAGAATTGATTTCGTGCCGGCTTCGGCAGATCAGGCTGCTCATAAAGGAACTGAAGGGGATGCAAGTGTTGCTGGACCAATGGGCCACCAGCAAGGCAGCAAGCCTAAAGGTGAGGCCTTGATCGAGGCATCAGACTGTAAGGCTTGTCACGCTATCGATAAGAAGTCTGTAGGACCTTCATATGTAGAGATTGCAAAACACTATAAAGACAATAAAGATGCACACAGTATCCTAGTGAAGAAAATCAAGAATGGCGGAAGTGGCGTTTGGGGAGAAGTAGCGATGGCTGCACACCCGAACATGAAAGATGCCGACCTAGATGAGATCGTAACCTGGATCTTGTCACATAAATAAGAAATCATTTAGTTAACCTGATGTTTCAGGGATAAAAGAATTGGAGTGGCTGAAAAGCCGCTCCTTTTTTGTATTGGAAGGATGAATGTTTGCTTAGGTAGGCAACCCCTAGCGCGCAATGTCATTAAGTTAAGGAAAATAACCACAGATTCTTTGTTACTTTTGAAGCCCAAAAGTAATCAAACCGCCGGAGGAGCTCAAGGATACCAATTTTCTTCGTTACTTTTGAAGCCCAAAAGTAACCAAAAGGCTTCGGCCCATTTAAGGTGGCTTTTCGCACAGTCATCCGCACATGGACAAGAATGCCTTGTTGTCGGGAATACCTTTCTCAAGATCATCCCTTTTGATGGGATGATCTTGAGAAAGCATTCCAAGGCCAATCCCATCGCACAGGTCATCGGCATTCTTTCCATTTTTCCGCCACTGGAAATGAGCCGGGGGCTAAAGGACTTCCTTCGGAAGGTGAAATGTTTGTAGAAAACCCCCAGCGGGGATGGAATATTTTCAGAAATTAGATCTGAATAATGGCCAACCCCTAGCTGGGGTGGAATATTTTTCTATATATTCCTTTTATGGGTCAAAAAAGAAAAAAATAGTTTGCTCATCTTGCGATTTTGCAATGACAACGATCCTTAAAAAAAGAAAATAAATAGATTCTTCGTTTCACTCTGAATCCCTTCTTAGCGCATTTTGATTCTGAACGATCAATGAGGATTCTGTACAGTTCTCCACTCTACGACCCTGTCATCCTGGACCGAAGGTCCGGGAAAGTAAGCCATTGCAATTATGGAAACGCATTGTTCCGAGATCCTTCCTGCATACCAATGAAGTTTGATAGATCTATGTTTCTGGCTTTCTAGACCCATTTTTATTATCCTGAATTTTTCCTTTTTTATGACATACTGCCCTGGAAGGGCAGAATTATTTTAGAAATAGTATTGAACAATATAGAAGTAGCGAAAAACTGATGTTCGATTAATCGAACATCAGTTTTTCGCTACTTCCAGGCTAACGTACCATGCTAGCTAAAATAATGGAACCCCGATCTTGGCCCATCCTCTTATCCTTTGAATCCTGGTTCAACCCCGATCTTGGTCCATCCTCTTATCCCTTCAATCCTGGTTCAAAATCCCCCTCCCAGCAATCTCTTTTTTTATTTTTTGATATGGATATCGGTTTGTGGGAATGGGATATCGATTCCTGCCTTATCCAGGTCTTCTTTACATTGTATGATCAATTGTTCCTGCATGGCCCAGAAATTTTCGTTGGAGGTCGTGGCACGGATTGAGAGGTTGATGGCACTATCACCTAATTCAGTGACAACCACATCTGGTGCTGGATCTTTAAAGGCAAATTCATTTCTCGAAATCGTATCCAACAACAATTGTTTTGCTGCCTTTAAATCGGTGTCATACCCTACACCTATGTTGAACCATGTTCTTCGGGTTCCTAGTTCAGAATAATTGGTGATGTTACTATTGGAAAGTTCACCATTGGGAATGATTACCAATTGATTCTGCGGAGTAACCAATCTGGTATTGAAAATATCGATTACCTTGACCGTACCATCCACACCTGATGAAGAGGAGATATAATCACCGACCCTAAAAGGTTTGAACAGCAAGATCAATACACCTCCAGCGAAGTTAGAAAGTGATCCTTGTAATGACATACCGATTGCTAAACCGGCAGCACCAATTACTGCAATAAAGGTGGAAGTCTGTACGCCTAATTGGCTGACCACCACGATGAAAAGCATGATCTTTAAGACCCAATTCAATAGGTTCCCCAAAAATGTCCTGATGCTGGGATCTACATCGCGCTTTTCGAAAATCTTTCCTAAAAGTTTTCCAAATAGCTTGATCAACCATAGTCCCAAGAAGAGAACAAGTGCGGCAGAAATCATAGAGCTCAATAATACTGGAGCATATGCGATTGCACTGTCAATAAATTTTTCAAGTTTGTTTTCTATACCGTTCAAATTTGCGTCTTGCATTTTTTCTGTTTTTGTGGTGCGTATTAATAGTAAATATTCAGTATGATAAATTCGATGTACCCTTCGCAGGGAACAAAAAGAGATCCCACGGCTAATCACCTAGAAGCGTTAAAGATAGTATGGGATTTGCAGCGAATTGCGAATGCTAATTTGCTGTTGTTTTTAATAAATAAGACACAAAGGTATTAAAAAATAAACTAATAGGCAATTTTAGCGCAGGATTGATGAATTATTGCATATTTTTTGAAATTATCCTTACTTTGCCAGCACTCTGAAATATGAAAAACGTTAAAGCATTCTATAACCCTGCGCAACTCTTTACGTTCAGTTTTATTATGATCATTTTGACTGGATGTTTATTGTTGATGGCGCCGTTTTCTACCCAGGTTCCGATTAATTTTATCGATGCACTCTTTACGGCAACCAGTGCGGTCTGTGTCACGGGATTGACTACTTTGGATACCGGAACTGCATTTACTCCCATAGGTCATTTTATCATTATTTTACTGATTCAGATCGGCGGATTGGGCATCTTGACCTTTACCAACTATTTCGCTTATTTTTTCAAAGGAGCAAGCACTTACGAAAACCAAATCGCGACCAGTAATTTTTCCAATAATGAAAAGCTGGGGGAAGTATTTTTGATGTTGAAGCGAATCATCATCATTACGTTTTCCATAGAATTGGTTGGAGCGATCTTCATTTTCCTTTTTACGGCAAAGTTGATGGATCAGTCCTTTTTGGAACATCTGTTTTTTTCAGTCTTTCATTCGATTTCATCCTTTTGTAATGCAGGATTTTCTGTAGTGCCAGATGGTCTGACCAATCCACTCGTTATCCATAACTATGCATTTCAGATGGTCTTGATCATCTTGATCATTTTTGGAGGTCTTGGCTTTCCAATAGTAATCAATATATTGAAATACCTGAAGCACGTATTCAATCGCATATTTAAGAAGATTGCCTATCGGGAATTTGATTATAAGCCTTGGGTGATCAATATAAACAGTAAGATCAATTTGATTACTACGCTGAGCATTACAGTTTTTGCGACTATATTGATCTTTATATTGGAATATGATAATATCTTGGTGACGCATGAGGGGATAGGCAAATTCGTAACAGCACTTTTTACCGTTGTTTCCCCACGTACGGCAGGTTATAACAGCATTGACTATGGCGCTTTACATATTTACAGTATCCTGTTCATTATACTGTTGATGTGGATCGGTGCCTCACCAAACTCTACTGGGGGAGGTATTAAGACGAGTACTTTTGCCGTAGCGGTTTTGAACATCCTGAGTTTGGTTAAGGGAAAAGAAAGGGTAGAGGTATTTCAACGTGAAATCGCAGGCATTACCATTAAACGGGCATTTGCCATCATGACCTTATCGCTTTTTGTGATCGGCTGCTGTATCATTTCGATTTCTGTTTTTGATCCAGAATGTACTTTGGTAGAAATCGCATTTGAATGTTTTTCTGCCTATAGTACGGTCGGATTGACCTTAGGCATTACGGCAAAGCTATCAGCAGGGAGTAAGATCACATTGATTATTCTGATGTTTATAGGCAGGGTGACCATGCTGACAATTATGATTGCCATGTTCAAGAAGGTGAAATTCACGAATTATAGATACGCAAAAGAAGAACTTACAATAAATTAAGCAATGAAATTTATCATCATAGGATTAGGGAATTTTGGGGCCTCTTTGGCCATGAAACTAACAGCCCAAGGAAACGAGGTGATTGGGGTTGATTTGAGGCTGGAGCGCATTACCGCTTTGAAAGAGAAAATCACACATACCATTGCGCTTGATGCGGCCGAGCCAAGTGCTTTTCATTCTTTGCCTTTAAAAAACACCGATGTAGTCATTGTAGCCATAGGCGAGGATGAAGGGGCCAATATTATGGTGACTGCATTATGTAAAGAAGCACAAGTGAAACGTTTGGTGAGCCGTGCGGTCAATGCATTACATGAAAAGGTCTTGAATGCCATCGGAGTTACTGAGATTGTCCATCCGGAGGAGGAAACTGCAGAGCGCTGGTCGAAGAAGCTATGTTTGTCTGGTTTGGTTGATTCATTTGAATTAAATGCCAACTACAGCATTGTGGAAGCCATAATTCCAAAGCAATATGTAGGCAAAACAATTCAGGAAATCGGTTTTAGGGAAAAATATGAAATATTAGTCCTGACCATTCTGAAGAGTGCAGAAAGAGATACTTTATTTGGCAAAAGCAGGATCGTCACCACGATTTTGCATGGAATCCCTAAACCTGATACGGTATTGCAAGAAGGAGAAATCATCGTCATATACGGTAGCAACAATAACATTAAAGAGTTCTTGAAATAGGATTGCTTTTAATGAAATCGCAAGAATTATAAGGGATGTTTGGCATCCCTTTTTTTGTATAAAAAGCCTTACCTAAACAAGAACTTCGGATTATCGGCAAAGAATATATCTGCATTTCCATATACTATTATTAGCGCTAATATATTGCTATATGAAAGTTATTTATTCAGTATGATTTTAGTTTCGTTAATTTTTTTTAAAATGATAAAATAATTTTAGAACTATATCGCAATTTTATGGTTTAAATTAATAAAAAAGAAGTTATAACATAAGTAATAACTATCTTGCATTACTTATTAATCTACCAATATTGTATGAGCATGCCTATTGTCCCGGAAAATGAATCGGAGCGTTTAAATATCCTATATTCTTTTGGACTGATTGCTGTTGGAAAATTGCCGGAACTGGATGTTTTTGCAGAACTGGCATGTCGTATTACGAACTGTCCCTCCTCCATCATTGCTATTATGGAAAAGGATCAGCAGCGAATCCAAAGCTGCATTGGTCTGGACTTAGAAACGGTAGATCGTAAGAATACGGTCTGCCAATATACGATATTGAGTTCGGAGCCATTGATGATTGAGGATACCTTCTTGGATACCAGGACGGCGCATAATCCGCTCATCATTGCTGGGCAGATCCGGTTTTACGCTGGGGTACCATTATTGGACGAACGTGGACATGCTTTAGGTACACTATGTGTAATCGATTATCATCCCAAAACATTAAGCCAGCAACAGTTAAAAGAACTGGAAGACTTAGCAAAAGCCGTTTTGGCCGTACTATTGGCCAAGCGGAAATTAAATCAAGCGGGTTATTTCAAGGATATCCTTTCCGTGACACAGAACATGATCTGTGTTTTGAATGAGGATTTTACCGTAAAGGAAGTAAATCCAGCCTTTGCAGAACTGATGCAAATACCTATCCGCGAATTCGACGGTCTTAATTTTTTAGAGGTACTGAAAGTTAAGGATAGGAAGGTGGTCTCGAAAATCAAGTCTGTATCCAGTTCAGATCTGGAGGTTATGGTGCAAACGCAAACACAGCTTAGGGAAGACGAGTCGGTAACGATTGATTGGCACCTGAGGCATGGTCAAGAGAATAAGGAGATTTTTGCATTTGGCAGGAACATGACCAGAGAGAATTCAGAACGTGCAAAACTGGAAGTTTCCGAAAGGAGATTTAGGAATTTCTTTGAAAATGGAATCGGGCTGACGAGCATGCACGATATCCATGGGAATATATTGGAGGTCAATGAAAAGGGCAGACAGGTTCTTGGATATTCCTTGGAAGAAATCCCAGGTTTGAACTTAAGGGATTTAGTACCGAATGAAAATAAATCGCTTGTTCAACCTTATTTGGATAGGATCCTGAAAAATGGAGAGGATTCTGGCATGATGGTCCTGAAAAAAAGGAATGGAGAATGGATCTATTGGTTGTACAACAATATGGTCGAAAAAGACCAGAACGGCAAGCAATATGTCGTGAGCTCCGCCTTGAATTTAACCGATCGGATCAAGTTAGAGAAGGACTTAGAATATACCAAACAGATGCTTGAGCAAACCAATATTGTTGCCCAAGTAGGTGGTTGGGAAGTTGATGTTAAAAAGAATGAAATCTATTGGTCTGATTCAACACGATTGATCCATGGTGTTTCTGAGGATTTTCAGCCCAATATGGAGAATGTGTTTTCATTTTTCGATCCGGAGGAAAGAACGATCATTGAGCATAGATTTAACAGGGCCATCGAAACTGGGCAGTCCTATGATTTTGAAATACAATTAAGAAAGCCGAATTCAGAACAGATCTGGGTCCGTATTAAAGGCAACCCTGAATATATCGAAGGGCGATGTGAAAGGGTTTTTGGGGTTATTCAAGATATTGACCAGAGCAAGAGGCTGTATTTAGACATTGAGTTAAAAGAAGCCATGCTTCAAACCTTTGTCAAGCACGTTCCAGCTGCAGTAGCCATGTTTGATACTGATCTCAATTATTTGGCGCTCAGTCAACAATGGATTGAAGAATTCCATCAAGGGAAGAATTCAGACGGCAAAAGGAATCTTTTTGAACTTTTTCCAAATGTTCCCGAAAGTCGCAAGCAGATCTATCAACGAGCCTTAGAAGGAATACCCTATAAAAATGTAGATGAGGTTGTTCAAGTTGAAGGCGCTGCAGAAAATCAACATTATAATTGGGAAGTGAGGCCTTGGCGTATTTCGGACAATAATATTGGTGGGATAATCATATTCTCCCAAAATATAACGGAACAAGTCGAGAACAATGAGGAACTAAGGAAAGCGAAACAGCTTGCGGACCTAGCCAGTAAAGCTAAATCCGAATTCTTGGCGAATATGAGCCATGAGATCAGGACACCATTAAATGGTGTAATAGGCTTTTCCGATCTATTGCTGAAAACACCGCTAAACGATCTACAGAAGCAATATTTAAAATATGTAAATGAATCTGGGACAAACCTCCTTGCGATCATTAATGATATCTTGGATTTTTCAAAAATAGAATCAGGAAAGCTTGAATTCTACATTGATCAATACAACCTATATGAATTAGTAAACCAGGTCATCCACGTGATTCTCTATCAAGCCCAAAACAAGGATATTGAGCTATTATTGAATATTGAGCAGGGTTTGCCGACCATGATTCATGTAGATGAATCCAGGATTAAACAGGTTCTGATCAATCTTTTGGGGAATGCGGTAAAATTTACGGAACAAGGAGAGATTGAATTGCGGGTGGAGGAAACCTTCAGGAATGAGGAGAAGGTCGGATTGCGATTTACGGTTCGAGACACCGGAATAGGGATTCCAGATGAAAAGCAGCAGCGCATATTTGATGCTTTTATCCAGGAAGACAGTTCTGTGAGCAAACGTTTTGGAGGAACGGGCTTAGGTCTGACGATTTCCAACAATATCCTAAATTATATGGGCAGCAATCTATCCTTGAGGAGTGCAGTAGGGGTAGGGTCGGAATTCTTTTTTGAAATAGAAGTTCCTTATGAGAACCCTATTGAGGCTGAACATAATTTGGCAGTCGATTCTGCCCTGATTGTGGATGATAATGGCAGCAATAGAATGATTTTGGAGCACATGTTGGCCTATAAAGGAGTGGAAACCGAAACTGCTGAAAATGGCTTTGAGGCCCTACAGCTTTTGTCCATTGGGAAGCGATTTGATGTAATTTTGATGGATTATAGGATGCCAATCCTAAATGGTTTAGAAACTCTTTCAAAAATCAAGGAATTATATCGTCAGAACGAGGAGGAGTTACCGATCATGATCTTGCATACCTCTTCAGATGATGAAGAGCATATTGGACACTTCCGTCAAGAATCCAACTCACATATATTAACCAAGCCTATTATTTCAGAAGACTTGTATAGGATCTTGAGGAAAGATACTGAGGCTAATAAATCACTTCCAGTGGAGCAGGAAATGGAGTTCGCTGCAGAAGAAAAGATATCCACAAAGTCATATCAGGTTCTTCTTGCAGATGATAATCCGGTGAACATGGCCTTGAATAATCGACTTATAGAAAATTTACTTCCTAATTGTAGTACGGTCTGTGTTGAGAATGGCCAATTGGCAGTAGACTCCTGTGAAAACCAGGATTTCGATCTGATCTTAATGGATATTCAGATGCCGGTGATGGATGGGCTTGAAGCGACAAAAAGGATCCGAGAGATTGAAAGTTATAAGCATGTGCCCATCATTGGAATTACTGCCGGTAATGTTGTTGGGGAAAGAGAAAGGTGCTTACAGGTAGGTGTGAATGATTTTTTGACCAAGCCCATTAAAGTTGAGACTTTTAAAGAAGTACTGTACAATTGCCTACTAAAGGCTTCAGATAAAAGTTTATCCAACATCAATGAGGTCAAGCATATAGATTTTGATGTTATTGAAGAAGCGACCGATTCTGATCCGGTATTTAAACAACAGTTTTATGGATTGATCTTTCAAGAACTGCAGATGCAGGAATTGGATATCAAGCAATTGATCCAGGATCGAGATGAAAATCTATTAGGACGAGTCTTACATAAATTGAAAGGTACATCAGGAAGTGCAGGCTTGACGGAATTGAATCTTATGTTGATTGAATTGGACAGTCAATTTTCGAAGGGGATTGAAGTGTGGGAACATTTGCCTAAGGTATTACATGAAATTGAAATATTACAGAAATTATTAATTGATATAAAGGAGTAAAGAAATGGTTGTGTTATTAGCTGAAGACGATGAATTAATCCTCAAAACTATCGAACATAAACTAAAAAAAGAGGGTTACCAGGTGATCTTAACGAGGAATGGAATGGAGGCCATCGATTTGTTGAATAAAGAAGAAATCGATCTTATCATCAGCGATATCATGATGCCTTTTGCATCGGGTATCGAAATCCTTTCGGAGTTAAAGAGTCTAGAAAAGAGGATACCAATTATCATGTTATCCAGTATGGGGCAAGAAGATACTGTGCTTGAAGCATTTGACTTGGGAGCTTCTGATTTTATGGTTAAACCCTTCAGTCCCAATGAACTGATTATTAGAGTAAATAGACTGCTGCGATAGCCTATGGAGAAAATGTTTACCCTTCATGAGTTGACATTAGGAATATTGACCATTCTGATATTGGTTTTCCTTTTTACGCTTGGATTGTTGATCTACAGTTTCCGAGCCTATAAATTGGAAATCAATAGGAAGTATTGGAAGAATATGTTGAACGAATACTTGATGCAAGTACTCGTAGAAGGGAACCAAACCGATCTGTATATCGACCCTAATCTGTCGGAATTACTGAAGCATGAGAATTTCAGGAGGTTTTTCTTGGGGCAACTCATTGAAGCTGACCGTAAGTTTTCAGGAGTGGCTGCTACGGTCCTACAGCGGGTCTTTTATTCCTATCAATTAGATAAAGAGTCCTATAGTTTACTTAGAAGCTATAAGGGGCATTTAATTGCTCGAGGCATACAGGCCTTGACTATCATGGATGTGCATTTGGCCTTACCTGAAATTGAATCCAAACTGAATCATCGGAAAAAGAATGTGGTCCATGAGGTACAATATGCCATGGTACATTTCAATGGTTTTGAGGGCTTATCCTTTTTAGACACGCTAGAAGGAATTCTGTCGGATTGGCAACAGCTGCGGATTTTGAACAATATTAAATCTTTACCCAAAAATGCCACTGAAAAGATCAGTAAATGGCTGGAGTCCAATAATCCATCGGTTTTGCATTTTGCATTAAAGTTGGTTCGGAAATTTCAAATTTTTGAGTTGCATGATCAGGTAGTGGCGATTTTGGCGGATGACCAGGATGTGATTTTGAAGGATGCCATCAAAACACTTTTTAGTTTGGATGCTCAGGATACATCCAGTCTATTGGCCATTTATTATCCTAAAATGAAGGAAGACCTTCAACTTGAGATCCTAAAGGGATTTGGGCAGACTAGGGCTTTTGATCAATTAGAATTTTTAAGATCGCACTTAATAGACAATCCTTCCAATAGGATTAAGGTTTCGGCTGCCGAAGCTTTAGCGAATCTTGGGGAATTTAAATATTTAATAGACTTAAGTAATAAGTTGGCTCCTGAGGATCCAACTTTAATGGTTTTGAATCACGCTCTGCAGAAAAAATCCTAATTATGGCTGAGATTATTTATGTAATCATAGTTTGGTTATTTTTACTTTATTCCATTGGAATTTTTAGTGTTTATACCTGGATTGCTCTATTTTCCTATGGTGCTGTCCTGCGTTATAAGCATGGTAATATCTTTACGGATTATTCCATTATAGCCTCCAATCCGAATGCGCCAAGTTTCAGTTTGATTGCACCCGCCTATAACGAAGGAATGACGGTGGTGGAGAATGTCCGCTCACTGCTTTCCATATATTACCATAAATTGGAGATTATCATCGTCAATGATGGTTCTAAGGATGATTCAATGGAAAGATTGATCGAGGCCTATCAATTAGAAAAAGTTTCTTATATCATTCCTGGGAATATAGCAACCAAAGAAGTAAAGCAGGTTTACAAAAGTAAGAACCCTGCTTTTAAGAAATTGATTGTAGTGGATAAGGTGAATGGGGGGAAGGCCGATGCATTGAATGTTGGGATCAATATTTCTAAGGCTGACTATATTGTCTGCATCGATGTGGACTGTATCATAGAGCAAGATGCCATTTTGAGATTGGCGAAGCCTTTTATGGAGCAGACAGACAAGCGCTTGATTGCATGTGGTGGGACCATCCGTTTAGCAAATAACTGTAAGATAGAGAAGGGTAAGGTTGTTGAAGTTAATTTACCAAAAAGCTGGTTAGGCCGGAGTCAGGCATTGGAATATATCCGGGCGTTTGTATTGGGACGTATGGCCTGGTCAAGAGCCAGTGGGTTAATCTTGATTTCAGGTGCATTTGGTGCTTTTGACAAGGAGATTGTGCTGGCCTGTGGTGGATATGATCCAAAGACGGTGGGTGAGGATATGGAGTTGGTGGTGAGAATGCGTAGGTATATGAAAGAGCATAAATTGCCTCATCAGGTTATTACCATTCCAGACCCTTTATGTTGGACCGAAGTTCCCGAGGATAAGTCTGTGTTAAAGAAACAAAGGAATCGTTGGATGCGTGGAACGATGGAGACCCTGTGGAAACATAGGAAAATGATGTTCAATCCGAAGTACGGCAAGATGGGAATGCTCAGTTTGCCATATTGGTTTTTCTTTGAGTTTCTTGGACCCTTGGTTGAGTTTTCGGGGTATGTTATTTTCTGGATATTCTTATTTATGGGCGTCTTGAACTGGACTTTCTTCTTTGTCCTATTTGCCTTAGTCTTATTTTCTAGTATACTCTATTCCGTATATGCGATTTCGGTTGACTTAGTGAGTTACCAAGTTTATACCAAGCGGAAGGATTTGACCAAGTTGATCCTGACGGCCATAATAGAACCTTTTTATTTTCATCCCATAGTCACGATGGCAGGTATCAGGGGGATGATTGATTATTTCAAGAAAGGGCATACTTGGGGTGAAATGACAAGACAAGGCTTCTCGGATCAAGTTCATGAAACTTTCAAGGAAAAGGTTGTCCGTATTATTAAGTCCTTGTTCCGGGAGTTTAGCTCGGTCGCAAGTTTATTTATGATCCTAATTTCGATTTTTAGCATATTGGAATACTTTATCTATAGTCATAATATCCAGCAATTCAATGGCATGAGTTCGTTTTTTGTCTTGTTGCTGAATAACGTATTGATAGGGTTTGTGATTCTGGTGCTCTTTTTCGTGATCTACGCAGTCTTGGCAATCTTTAATCGTCAGTTTTCCAGAGTTGCCCTTCATGTTTTGGCGAGTTTAATTTTGATCTCTCAACTGGTATTGGCCTTTTATTTTGCAGAATCGAGAAATTTATTGGGGACCGACCTGTTTTTTTATTCTGCGGATGAGCTGAAGAATATACTGCTTGCCAGTGGGGTATTGAATTGGGTTAATATTTTGATTTTAATAGTCGGTTTAGTTGGATTATATTTTGTGTTCCATAAAACGAGTAACCGATTTAAAGGCTCAGGGAAATTGTCGGCAGTTTTTCTTGGCTTGGCGATTTTAGCTTTTGGATATCTTTCCATGGGTGGAGATGTGAAAAGCGCCACAAAAAATGAGTTTTTGGAAACTGCAGAGAAAAGCAAGCTTGGGTTTTTCATGGAGAGCAATGCCAAGATGCTCATGGAAGATATTGAAGAAGGATTAGGCTTGAATACATCATCTGCTAGTTATGCTCAAGTTTCTGGGGACTTTCCATTTATGCGAGAAGATCAAACCCTAGACCTGCTCGGACCATTTTTCGACAAGAGTGATTCTGTTCCTAATCTTGTGTTAATTATCGTAGAGGGATTGGGCAATGCTTATAGTAATCCTACTGGATATATCGGTGATTTTACGCCATTCTTGAACTCCTTAAAGGATAGCTCTTTGGTATGGGAAAATAATCTAAGCACATCGGGAAGAACTTTCTCTGTGCTTCCGACGATTTTAGGTTCCCTGCCATTTGGAAATTCGGGCTTCCTAGAATTAAAGGATTATCCGGAACATTTTAACCTGATCAATATCTTGAAGAAAAATGGCTTCTCCACAGCATTTTTCTACGGTGGAGATGCTGAGTTTGACTATATGAGCAAATACCTGAAGGCAAACGCTATTGATGAGTTAGTCGATGTCAGCTCCTTTCCGGAGGGGTATAAAAAACTGCCGAGCAGCAATGGGGAAAGTTGGGGTTATGAAGATCAGGCGGTATTAGAACAATTAAGATTGGCAAATCAGGAGAATAATGCTCCGCATTTCCATATTGCCCTGACTTTATCGACCCATAACCCATTCCTGATCAATAATGAGGCAAAGTTTGCTTCCATGTTTGATCAAAGGCTGAAGACGATTAAGCTGAACAGTATACAAAAGAATTTTGCTTTGGAAAATAGGAAGCAATTGATTTCGGTGCTGAATGCGGACGAGGCTTTAAGGGATTTCTTCCGTTCCTACCAGCAGCGAAGTGATTACAAGAATACGATCTTTATTATCACCGGAGACCATAGTATGCCAGAGATACCTCTGCAAAGTAAGATAGATCGCTATCATGTTCCTTTGATTGTGTACTCTCCTTTATTGAAAACTAAACGTAAATTTCAGAATGTGGTCAGTCATTTTGACCTTGCTCCAAGCATTTTGGCATTTTACAAAAATAATTATCAGTTGGAGGTTCCAGGTCAGGTTGCTTGGGTAGGACAGGGATTGGATATCGGAGCTAACAAGAAAGGGCTCGGGATTCCAATGATGCAAAGTAAATCGCAATTGATTGATTTTGTTTCTGCGGACCTGCATTTGAACTCAGGGACTTTATACAAATTAAATAAAGACCTCAGTGAAGATGGGATAGATAATAAATCGGGTGCCGAGGAGCTGAACCAAAGATTTGATACCTTCAAAAAAATGAACAGGCAATTTACTTCAAAAATGAAGCTATTGCCTGACAGTGCTTTTAGATCTTATTTTAAGAATTAAATTTTAGAACCTTCTTCTATAGCCAACCGTGAAATCAAGTTGATTATCCCTGGTTTTTGGTTTATACTCCACATTATAATAAGTGCCGGAGATATTGAAAATATTTTTGGATTTTACACTGAAGTTGTAGTCTAAACCTGTTTTAAAGGTTTTCAATTTGTACAGATTGTCAAATAGCAAATTTTCTCTGTTTTGGTCAGGACTGATACCTGTTCCAACGATAAAGCCTAGAAAATCATCAGAACCCTTGGTATAATATCTAACTGTTCCGGCATAGGATTGGGAGATATTGTTTTCACTTGGGGTAAGGTAAGTTCTGGCATTGAACCAAAAGTTTTTATAGTATTTACCAATAGATGCGGTATACATCCAAACATTATCGGTGAATTTCAATTGTCTGAAACCGATCTCAGCTTCAAAACTAGCTGGTAAGTTGGCGTATAGAGAGGCTGCGGTCCTGAATTTTGGGAATAAGCCTGTACTATTAGAGAATCCCGTACCAAGGTACATATAGAACATTTTGGAAAGTCGCGGGTAGGCTTCCAGCTCAAATTGAGTTCCATTGCTTCCGAATTTGTTTGCTAGATTCGCCCTGAAAATAAATGATCCGATTGCTGTGCCTCTTTTATAGCTTAAACCTACGATATGCCAGTTGTCTTCAAATTGCTTGTCAAAATACATCCAATTGTAGGTGACACCAACCTCATTGATTCCTACCTGTTCTTTGATGGCAATTTCCAAGGTTCTGGCATCAGCATTTTTTGGGTCAATTTCTAAGATTTCATCTAAAGTTGCTTTTGCCGTTTTAAAATCTTTAGTGCCATTTGCGATTTTGGATTTTAACAAAAGAAGATCCATGGATTTAGGGTCATGGGTCAATCCCTTGTCTACAATTCGGAGAGCTTCTGGATAATTATCTTCCCAGTATTCAAGTGAACCATAAGCGAAATAGAAATCTGGATCCTTCGCTTCTTTAATTTCAAGTTCCTTGAATACGATTCGAGCGGAGTCGATTTTATCCATCCAAGTATATAACCTGCCCAGGAACACGGAGATGTCTGTATAATCTGGACTTTTAGCTAAGGCTGTTTTTGCTAGATTTACTGCAGCGGGATAGTTTTTGTTGTCAAATGCTTCCTTTCGAGCCGCTTGGAACAATTCATCCGAATTCAAATTGCTTTCTTGAGCACATAGCTCTTGTGTTCCAAAACTCAAAACAAAGACTAGAATAGTTAATAGTTGCGTTTTTAAATTCATAAGTAGATTGACTCGATAGAGAACAAAGGTAACCTCTTTAAGTGGATTTATGTCTAAACAAATAGATTTTTGGATAAAAAAATTATCTCAAATTGTGAACATAACAATAAGTTTTGGGGTTTGGTTTGTTTTATTTTTCTTTAGGGTATAAATTAACCATCAAATTAATGATTAAAGGATGAACCTAGAATTGATCATAAAAGGAGCTCTTGTGGGCGGAATGTTTCTGTTAGCCTTTCTGAATTTTAGTAATGCCATCCGGGTAAATCGAAAAGCTAACCTATGGTTTGGCTTTTTTGTGTTACTATGGTCTACATTCTGGTTGGATGAATTGATCTTTCCGGATAATCAATTCACTAATTATTCTGCCTATATTCTGTTTCGTACTGTTCAGTTTTTTGTTCCCTTGAGCTTCCTGATAAGTGTATATTATTATACAAACCCTCAGTATAATTGGAAAGCGAAAGATAGTTTTTTATTTCTATTACCAATAGCTTTTCTGTCCGTCCTTATCCTTGGAAAGGGAAATCCCCAAGGATTTTACAAACCGATATTGATGCTGTTGTTTTTTATTCAAGCCTTGTTGTGTACAGTCTTGGCCTATCTCAAATTGCGAAAGCATCAGAAAGTTATACAGTCGTTTTCTTCGAATACCATGAATATTGATCTGAGATGGATAAAGTACATTATTTACTGCTGCATCATTTCTTCGGTCCTGATTTTAATCTATAACCTATTATTCCCTGAAACTAACCTAAATATCATCATCAATTTATTTTTCATGGGCGTGCTCTATTTAGTTGCATTTTATTCCATGCGTCAGGGAGAAATTTACCCTAAAGGAATAGATGTTGACAAAACATTGGATATTGCTGATGAGGTAGATGGGGAGCAATCTGAGCATAAAATTAAATTATTGTCAGATGAAGATTTGATCCATTACAAAGCGGAGTTAAGTCAATTGATGATACAAGAGGAATTGTTTTTAGATAGTGAACTCAATTTATTGAAATTGGCAAATCGCTTAGGGATTACTGTACATCAATTGTCATACATTATTAATTCTGGATTTGGAATGAATTTCTTTCAATATATCAATCGGTTTCGGGTAGATAAAGCGAAAGAACTATTGGTTGATGAGACCATGATACCCTATAACATGATTTCAATTGGTTATGCTTCAGGCTTTAATTCCAAGACAGCCTTTAATACCGTTTTCAAAAATATAACCGGACTGACTCCAACTGAGTTCAGAAACTCTCGAAAATAAGGATATGCCCCTGTTATGTGGTGCCAATTTATAAACTTGAACACGTAAGTATTAGAATACTAAGGATTTAAGTAGTTAAGCTGATTTGTTGTTCTGATCTATAAGTCAAGACATTTGCAGCTTATTGATCGACTAATTTAGGCCTTGAACATTTTCATTTTTAGGATAAAGAATTAGTTTATGAAGTATTATCAAGAAATCGCTATCCATGCAGATCTAGAATTAATTCAAGAATTGTTGATCCGTTATGATCATATAGAGGTTTGGGAAAGGGGATTTGAGATATTTAAGGAATTGATAGTGGACGATAAGGAAAGCTGTATAATTCATTGGGATATCGAAAAAAACATAGATTATACCTATCGGCTGAAAGAAAATATTTTGGGAACGAAACTGTGCCTAGAAGCGAATGGCTTGGAGGAAGATTTGGATGGGTTGGAAGTTCAGTTTTATATGCGAAGAGCATTAAAGGGGATAAAAGAAAGAGCAGAGGAAAATTACTTCTTCTGCTCTAATGTTTAGTTCAATTAAATAGAATCTTTATTACGGTTGATAAACCTGTAGGCTAATAAATGATTTCTCGGTATTAGACCTGTAAATTCTTTGGGTATTTTTCTGGTAATCAGATTCTTTGGAATCATTGTATAGATCCATAAACTTACCAGGGTTGATATCAAGCATGGGGAACCATGATCCTTGAACCTGTACCATGATACGATGACCCTTTTTGAAGGTGTGAAAGGCATCCGTCAGATCAAAGTTCAGTTTGGTTGGTTGGTTAGGAACCATAGGTTCAGGGTTCTCTAAACTATTCCTAAACTTAGCACGGATTGGATCACCACGCAATAACATTTGGTTTCCACCCATCTTGATTTTTTGAGGATTGTCAGCAGGGTCAGGTGCATCGTTTGGATAAACGTCGATGACCTTGACAATAAAATCTGCATCTGTTCCCGAGGTAGAAGCAACTAAATGTACGCCTATACTTCCAGCAATGGTCAAGTCTTCTTTAAGGGGTTCCGAAACGTAAACCAGTACATCCGGTCTTCTGCTAGCAAACCTCTGGTCCTCAACCATCCAATCATTGCCGAATCTAGTCGTAATTTCTTGGGTAAAAGGCACTGGCTTTTTCGGGTCGTGGGTAAATTCATCAAAGTTATCCCTATCGGTTTTAGCATGTTCAGCTAGCTCGCCGTTAGGATTAAAATATAGGTTTTTTGTCTGTAAATCCTTTGGCGGCCATTGATCGAAATTATGCCATTTGTTGGCGCCGGTATTGAAAGCCATTACCTGAGGAAGGTCCATTGATCCCTTTCCTTTCAGGTGATAATTATAGAATTTCAATTCCAGTTCCTGACGGTAATACTCACCGGTATTGCTGTCCCAATAGATATTGGCAGAGCGGTCTCCTTTTTGCGATGACCAGCTGCCGTGGTACCAAGGGCCTAAAATCAGTCGGTTTGAAGTGTTTTGGCTATGACTCTTGATACCTTGGTACACATAAAATGGTCCACGGATATCCTGCGCATCAAACCATCCGCCCACTGTCATAACTGCCGGTGTGATATTCTTTAAGTGCGGGCGTACGTTTCTGGATTTCCAAAACTCATCGTAAGTTGGGTGGTTTCGGTATTCCTCCCAATGGATGTTTTCCCCTTTGAAAAAGTTTTTGTTCAGATTTGAAAGCGGACCCTGGCGTAGCCAGAAGTCATATCCATCGGGTGTATCATACTGCATGTTTCCAGCAGGGTATTTTTTCAGAGGTACTGGTCTCTTAACACCAAAGTTGTTGATGAAATTGATGTTGTGCGGCATTAGAAAAGCTCCATTATGCACCATGTCGTCACCTTGCCATAGGTCTGCCATTGGTGCTGATGGCATAGCCGCCTTTAATGCAGGGTGGGCATCGATCATACCGGCTACAACATAAAACCCAGGGTAGGAGCCACCGTAAGTACCCACTTTTCCATTATTGTTCTTGATGTTTTTGACAAGCCAATCGATGCTATCGTAAGTATCCATGCTTTCATCCCATTTTTTAGGATCTGATTGATTGGGAGCCATCCAAGTAAATGTTCCTTCAGACATAAATCTTCCACGGACATCTTGACGAACGAAGATATAACCTTCACGAACCAATTCCATGGAAGGTCCAAAGCGACTGCCAGGGTAATTATCTTCACCATAAGGTGCGCAGCTATATGGCGTACGCATCATCAAGAAAGGGTATTTTTCTTTTTTGTCCTTTGGACTGTATACAACAGTAAATAACTTGACGCCGTCGCGCATACTGACCATATACTCCTTCTTGTCATAGTGTTCGCGGAAGTATATGGAATCTTGGTTGATTGCTTGCGCAATAGATTGCGAGCAAAAGATAGCGAGCATGAGAAATAGACTTACTGTCCATTTCGTTAATATTGATCTAGCCATTATTTTAGGTATTTGTCAAACCAAGCTAATAACTCCTTATTGTTGTGAAGCCTATTTTTTGGCTGTGCCATTCCATGGCCTTCATTCGGATAACGAACGAAACGAGTAGGGATACCCACTTTTTTCAGTCCGATGAAGAATTCTTCAGCTTGGGTAATAGGAACATCCATATCGTTTTCTCCATGGACAATTAGGGTAGGGGTTTTCACTTTATTGATATGAGCCATTGGGGAGAAGTGCCATAAAAGGCTGTAATTGTCCCAAGGCATGCCATTAAATTCAGTTTCTATCAGATCCGGATAGATCGATGTTCCGTAGAAAGAAATGAGGTTGCTGACAGAAGCACTGGTTACTGCAGCCTTGAATCGATCTGTTTGAGTAACGACCCAATTGGTCATAAATCCACCGTAAGAGCCACCTGTAACTCCCATTCTGTTTTTATCCAAGAAAGGGTATTTTTCAAGGGCATAATCTAATCCTTTCATCAGGTCTAAATAATCTCCACCACCCCAGGCTTGGTAAGTGCCGTCGGAAAATTTCTGTCCATAGCCCGTGGAACCTCTTGGATTGATAAAGACTACAGCATATCCTTTTCCAGTCAACACCTCTACGATATCGGTATAGCTATAACCGAATGCGCCATGTGGACCACCATGAATACGTTGGATAACTGGGATCTTTGTACCTGCAGGAATGTTAGCTGGATAGGCAATAAATCCTTGGACATTGACGCCATCATGGGATTTGAACCAGAAGCTTTCTTTTTTGGAAAGGTCCTTGTCTTTTAACCAATTGCTAGATTCGTTAGTCAATTGTGTAATAGTTTTACCTTCATTATCAGATATATATACTTCATTTGCTGAATTGAAATCTGACATGGTAAAGGAGATTCTCTTGTTGGAAACATTGACAGCTCCAACACTAGCTTCTTTATCGATTATCGGTGTGAATGTTTTACCGTCTATGTTTCCTTTGTACAAGACACGTTTTCCATGTCTTGGGAATCCAAAGTAAAAGTTCTTGCTATCATCCATCCATTCACCTCCACTCAGTCTTTCATCCAAATCAGTGGTTAGGCAAGTAACCTCGCCATTAGCAACCTGATATATGTAAAGCTTAAGGTCTTCTGGGGAACTGTCTTTGGTGTTTAAGGGGCGGATCGTAGCTGGATAGAGGATGTATTTTCCATCTGGGCTCCAATTTGGGTTATGTTCAGTACCAATGGTATTGGTAATCTGTTTCACATTGGAATTGGAAATGTCGACTATGAACAGGTCGTTGTTGTAATTATTATCTGGATCATCGGTATGGTTTGAGACGTAGGCAATTCTTTTAGAATCTGGTGCCCAAGTTAAAGAATGGCTATCAAACTTATCATCCGTCAATACCTTTACGGTTCCTGTTGCTACATCCACCAAGTGGATTTTTGTTAGTACATTATCGGAGAAAGAAGTCCTGGATTTATAAAGGATCCTTTCGATTACTTTAGGAGATGCAGGGTCGATTTTGACTTGAGCCTTTTCAGCGTCTGCCCCCACGTATGCGATGAACTTTCCATCAGGGCTCCATGCGTAATTCTTCTTGGCAGAGTGGCCCAGGAAATGGTTGCTGGAATACACGGGGGCAACAAATTTTGGACTGTTGTCACTGTTTGTAATATAGAATATTCCGGATTGTCCATTGATATTACCACGGAAGGCCAGTTTACTGCCATCAGGAGACCATTGTGGGTCGCTGACCTGAGTCGCTACAGTTTCTTTTTTTCCTGATTTTATGTCGATGATAATTAATTCCGATTGTACTTTATTGGCTTCCAAATTGGTTTTCGCTTGTACGTAGGCTAATTTTTCACCATTTGGAGATAATGCTTGCCCAGCAATGGAAGGCATAGAGAAACTAGTCTCTTCCGTTATTTTTTGTTGGGCTTGAATGGAGCTGCCCATGTATACAGCTCCCATCAATAATAGATATTTTAACTTCATATAATTTGTCTTTTTTTGATGTTATTTATTTTTATAAAGGTCCCAGTTCACTTCTGCTTGTGGTAGTGGGAATTGGGTAAATACTTTTCCTTTATCATAAGTCGCATCAATTGCTTCACTCATATTGGCATATAATAGACCTGGTCCAGTATAGCGTCTTACGTCTACCCAGCGGTGGCCAGCAGGTTCAGCCCAAAGGGAATACCTACGTTGGTATAGGATTTCCTTAAGCAGGCTGTATTTGTCGGTAGGGCCGGTGTATTTGCCAATGTTAGCTGCCTCGCGGATAATATCGATACTGGCAATGGCATTGGTAGTTTGTCCTAATTGGGCTTGAGCTTCAGCTTTGATCAAGATCAATTCTTCGTTTTTGATAAAAGTTACCGGCAAAGTATTTGTTGGATAGCGGTTGTCTTGGTATTCACCTGTCAATGCCACGGTGGAAGTCGTAACTACGAAAGGAGTAGTTAGTTTAAAGAACTTCTTGGCAACACGGCTGTCTCCGGGAGTAGCATCGGCGATCAGTCCAGGATTTACAACTCTAAGGTTTCCTGGGTTAGGGATATTTAAGGCCATGAACAAAGGATTGTTCAGGTCAGCACCGCTACTGAAAGTATGCTTAGGCCCTTCTTCTAGATTTCCGTTTTCAGCGATGAAAGAACCTGATAGTGCATCCAATGCTCCTTGCCAATCTTTGCGATAGATCGCTAGACGTGCAGAAATGGCGCGGTTGACCTTGGCCAAGCCCGCAGGGTTGTTGTAGCCCGAAAATCCAGTGCTTAATTTAAAAGGAAGAGTAGTGCCTGCCTTCTTTAGATCTTCGAAACCTGCATCCAGTTGGCCTTTAATGTAGGTTAAGGCTTCATCATAGGAAACAAAAGGGCCAGGGTTCAATTCATCTTTAACATCCACGCGGATACCATTTTGGTAAAGCCAGTTGGCAGGGATCATGTATTGGTAGCCCATAATGGTTTTTGCAAAACCTGAAACAGAAGCTTTCTCTGTTTCATTCATTTTGTCGGTATTGGCCAAGGCATCCAAAATCAGGTTTGCCTGATTGATGGCACCGTAAGGAGAGGCATAAGAACCACCACCGGTTGTTCCATAGCCGAAGACATTGGAGTTTAGGGTGTAGTCGTTAAGGCCTAACCATTCGGTCATGTTGCGGGTATCCGATGAGTTCAATAACCAGATTTCACGACCTAAGCTGGCCCAGCCATTCGTTACGTTGGAAACATAATCGCGGTGTCTGGATTCTAAGCCCGTTACCAAATATTGGATCTGTTGAGGAGTTGCATTGTTGTTGACCGAAGCAACCGATGGGTTGTTTGGATCTATCATGGACTCAATGTCAAATGGGTTGCAAGAAGCAAGCAGACAAACTGACGAGAGCATGAATATCGTATTTTTTAATGTTGTCGTTTTCATGATAATAAGGTTAAAAATCTAGGCTAAGGTTTAAGAAAAATCTGCGTGCACTTGGGTATGGACCAACATCGATATTGTTGGCAAGGCCATTTCCAAATGTTGAAGTTTCAGGATCATAACCCGAATATTTGCTTATCATTACTAGGTTGTTGCCCGAGATACCTGCTCTAAAGCGTTGTACTTTGTTTTTGAACAATCTTTGGGTAACCTCAGTTGGCATGCTATAGTATAAACCAACCTCTCTTAATTTGATGTAAGAAGCATCTTCTACGAATCGACCGGCATTGTTGAATGGTTCTGGTTCTCTTTGTTTACCATTCGGGATACCATCACCGTTTCTATCACCGAACCAATCTTTTGAGTTACCACCTTCATCCAAGTTTAGGTTAGTTAAGTTGACATTGTAGCCACCTTTTTTCCAATCAAACAAGAAAGAGAAGTCAAAGTTTTTGTAGATGGTCAAGTTGTTGCTGAAACTCATGTTGAATTTCGGTTGGGAGTTGCCCCAAACCGTGTATTCACCTGGGTTGATCTGTGGAGTTCCTACGATAGTTCCTAGTTTTTCGCCTTCTTTCATCAGGAATGTTCCGTAACTAACGCCGAATCCACCAGTGGTATAGGTAGGGATTCCCAGTTTACTAATGGTAATATCGTTTTTCCAGAACATCAATCTACTGTTCCATTTAAAGTTTTCCCTTTCGAATGGAGTACCGGACAGGCTTAACTCGATACCTTTGTTGCTCAGTTCAGCAAGGTTGCTGGAAGTTGAAGTAAATCCCGATGAAGGTGAAAGGTTCAATGGCTGGATGTTGTTTGCGGTATTTTTGATGTAATAGGTCGCTTCCAAGGAAAGTCTATTTTTCAAAATTCCGACATCCACACCGAATTCCAATTCTTTAGCGGTTTCAGGAAGGATGTTCACATTTCCTACAATGGTAGAAAGGGATGAACCCAATAAACCGCCAATGTTCACACCAACCAAAGAGGAATAGGTTGCCCCAAAAGCTACTGGACCAGCAGTCTCACCGTAGGCAATCCTTGGTTTCAATTGAGAAATGAAGTGGTCTCTTAGGAAGTCGAAACTTGTTAAGTTCATCGCTAAGGATGCCTTAGGGAATGCAAATAATTTATTTGGATTGCCATTTAAAGAGGACTTATCAAAACGGACACCAAGGGTACCTATGATCTTATCTTCAAAGTTTGCTTCCTGTTGTAAGAAGATACCAGCTTCCTGAGTTCTCATAAAGAACTGGTTGAAGATAGTCTGAACAGCAGCTTGTTTAACATTTTTCTGAAGCGGCGCCAAACCTTGACCTCTTACAAATAGCAAGTCATCTTTGAAATCCAATCTCACCATACCTACCTGGGAGTTCATGTTCACACGTTTCAGGTTGAAGTTGTAAACCAAGGCAGCCTGTAAGTTTGTATTGAAACTCTCTTGCTTGCCGTTCATGATATCACCAGGATTGGCAATACTACGTTGGTATTGTAAATCTTCTGGCAGGTGGATGTTTGTTGTATTCTGTAAATAGTCTAGACCACCATTCAACACGAATTTCATATAACTGCTTTCCCCTTTGAATAGATCTATGCCTAAGTTGAAAGAACTGATTGACCTGTTTACCAAGGAGTTGTTGGTTGATTTATCCGTTAGGGCAATAGGGTTTTCAGTAAAGTATGGGTTGTCAGGGTAAGTACCATCAGGACGTTGTCTCAGGTCGTAGTAATTTGGCGTTGCAGCGATGGCATAGCCAATACTTGCTCCGGTCCTGTTTTGGTTTCCTGTAAATCCGCGATCGGTATTGGAGCGGATATAGCTAGAATTTACAGACAATTGGATGGCATTTGTGATCTTTTGGTCGATGTTTGCACGCACGGTATACCTTTGGAATCCTGTGTTTTTAATCAATCCGTTTTCATCATTGATACCACCGGCAACAAAGAATTTAGTTTTTTCTGTACCACCGGAAACATTTAAACGCGTGTTGCTTGAAAAGCGCTGATGATCATAGAAGTAATCTTCATAGTTCACAAAGCTATTGTTTGCTTTAGCTTCACGGAATCTTTCCAGTTCAAGGTTTCTACGATTTGTTTGGCTTTGGGTGGTACCACCATAGAAATAATTGATTTTTTCTTCGGACCAATCATCATAGCCCAGAAGCTTAAGAGGAGTTGTTAGACCAAAGTCCTCCGAGATCGATACTTTCGTACGGCCTTCTTTACCTTTTTTGGTGGTAATAATTATTACCCCAGCATTGGCACGGGTTCCGTAAATCGCAGCGGCAGAAGGACCTTTAAGGATTTCGATATTTTCGATTTCATCGGGGTTAATGTCGGCAAGGCGGTTTGAACCATCATCTTGTGTTGAGTTACCAGCGCCATTTACAGTTGCTCTACCGGTTGATTGGGTAGAGTTGTTCACATAGACCCCATCTAAGATAATCAAAGGTTGAGAGGCACCAACAAGGCTTGAAAGCCCTCTTAACTGTATGGACATACCACCACCTGGAGCTCCAGAGTTAGAACGGATGTTTGCACCCGTTACTTTACCGTACAGAGCTGCATCGGTCGTTTGAGGTTTAGTCACACCAGTCAGTTCAGCGGCATTCACCGAACTAACAGCATTTGCTAAGTTTTTTCTTTTGATAGATGAAGCCAAACCGGTAACAACGACCTCATTCAAGGTATTGTTCATGTTTTCCTGCATCTTGATGACAAGGTTGTTGCTTGCAGCAGAGACCTGGACTTCTTGATCTTCAAATCCTACCATTGTAAAGAGGATGGTAGCGGGAAGTTTTGGGGCATTGATGGTGAAATTTCCATTGTTGTCAGAGACACCACCAATTCGGGTGTCTTTAATCCTTACACTGACATTCGAGAGTGCTGAACCTGAAAGTTCATCAACCACCTTTCCTGAGATGGTTGTCTGGGCATAAGTCAATTGAACAAGACTAAGCCAAAAGAAAAGCACATAGAGCAGCTTATGTTTCTTCATAAGATTGATTAATTAGGGTTAGTTTTTAGGTTAAAAAAGTAATAATTACTAGAAAATTTTCTAGAAAAAGGCCACGGCTAAATTCGGTTTGTTAAGGTCTCAGGCGGTAAAACTAATTTAATTGGAACAGCTTTACAATTTAGAATTATTGTTGTCACTACTTTGTTACCAATGCCTGAATTGTTATCAATGTTTTTACAGAAAACGAAATTAATTGGCAAATAATTAAAGATTCAACAATTTTATTTAAAAGTCCATAAAGAATGTAGACTTTGTAAAATATGACAATCCTTGTTCCAAAGTGAATAAATTGGTCTGATCGTCTGATTTTCCTTGTTGAAAATTGATGATAAAATCATCAAATCTTTCTTAGTTCAAAAATAAATTTTTAGGCAAACACTTTTTTATAATTTCGCTATTGATAATTGGTAGTTAATTTTCTGCATAAGAGCTTGTTAGGTATTTTTGTGCTATCTATGAAATAAACAATAAATGGTAAAGAATCTGAACAGGATCAATAAGTATTAGGATAAGATTACAGAAAAGGGTCTGAGGATTCCTAATCACCTTATTTTGAACAGATTTAAATTATTGAACCCAACAATTATTAAAAACAATGTTTCTTAAATTTGATTTAATGAAAAAGCAGTTCGCCATATTGTTTCTATTTCTATACGTTTTTTCGACAACGGAATTAAGTCAATTGTTGAAATTACCTATTCTAATAGAGCATTATTTTGAACATAAAGAAAAAAGCTATGATCTCAGCTTTTCTGATTTCTTAGTATTGCATTACAACGAAGACCATTTCAAAGGTCACGCTCATGACGAAGATTATGATCAGGATAAAAGGCTTCCTTTTATGCTTCATAGTTCAACCTTAAGTTTTGTATTTATTTCACCAACAAGTATAAATCTTGAAGTAATAGACAAGGCTTATATCGAGAAGGAAAAGACCTTTCCTTTTGAAAATGAATTTTTAATAAATCACATTTACCTCTCGTCCATTTGGCAGCCGCCAAAGGCTTGTTAATCTTTCCGCCTAATATCGGTTTGTAATCACATTCTTGGGTAACCATGTCCAGTTCTTTAAGGAATTGCGGGGTTTCAAGGGGGTTACAGATTAGGCTTGAGTTTCATTTTTTTAAAGATTAACAGAATCCAGATTATGCTTACAAGAATTATTGAGTATTCCGTAAGGAATAAGCTCATTATCGCACTCTTGGTATTGGGGCTTATCGCTGTGGGGTCATATCAGCTTACTAGGCTGCCCATTGACGCAGTTCCAGACATTACCAATAATCAAGTGCAGGTTATTACAGTAGCCCCATCATATGGTGCAACTGATATTGAACGTTTGATTACCTTTCCAATTGAACAGGCCAACAATAATATTTCCGGCAGAAAGGAAATACGGAGTTTTTCGAGGTTTGGCCTTTCCTTAGTGACCATCGTTTTTGAAGATCATGTTGATATCTATTGGGCCAGGCAGCAAGTTGCTGAGCGTCTCCAAAAAGTGCAGCAGGAGATTCCTGCGGAAATAGGAATACCTGAGCTAGGTCCAATATCGACGGGTCTTGGCGAAATATATCAGTATGTAATCCGGGCCAAGACAGGCTATGAACGGAAGTTCAATGTGACAGAATTGAGAACTATCCAGGATTGGGTGGTTAGGCGACAGCTTTTAGGAGTACAAGGCGTTGCAGAGGTAAGCAGCTTTGGCGGCAAATTGAAGCAATATGAAATTGCCGTAAATCCAGATAAATTGAATGCCTATGGAATCACCATTCATGATGTTTTCCAAGCCTTGAATGATAACAACCAGAATACAGGTGGTTCCTATATTGAGAAAGGTCCGACGGTTTTATATATCCGTAGTGAAGGCCTTGTTAATTCCATTATGGATATTGAAAATATAGCCATCAACAAGGAGTCTGAAGTTCCATTGTTTATCAGAGATGTAGCGGAGGTAAAGATTGGTTATGCCACACGTTATGGTGCCATGACTTATAATGATGAAGGCGAGGTGGCAGGCGCTGTGGTGATGATGCTAAAAGGAGCCAATAGCAGCCAAGTCATAAAGGAGGTAAAAAAGAAGGTTGCTGAAATCCAAAAAACACTACCTGAGGGCGTGCTGTTGGAACCTTTCTTGGACCGGACAAAGATGGTCAACAATGCGATAAACACCGTTGAAACCAACCTTTTGGAAGGTTCCTTGATTGTCGTTTTTGTGTTGGTGCTATTTTTAGGAAATCTAAGAGCAGGCTTTTTAGTTGCTTCCGTCATTCCTCTTGCCATGCTGTTTGCCATCTGTATGATGAACCTGTTCTCGGTCAGTGGCAACCTGATGAGTTTAGGGGCCTTAGATTTTGGGCTCATCATTGATGGTGCAGTTATCATTGTTGAAGCGGTCATGCATCAACTGAGCAAGAATGCGAAATTCCAAGAATTGACCAATATACCGAACAAAAAGATGGATTCTATTGTGGTGGATTCAGCGGGTAAAATGATGAATTCTGCGGTATTCGGTCAGGTCATTATCTTGATTGTTTATCTTCCGATATTGACCTTAGAAGGCATAGAAGGGAAAATGTTTAAACCAATGGCAGAGACGGTTGCTTTTGCGTTATTGGGGGCATTTCTTCTCTCCTTAACTTATATCCCTATGATGAGTTCGGTTTTGTTAAAGAAAAGACAGCTAAAACCTTCCTTTTCGGACCGAATGATGAAAAAGATGGAAGCTCTATATCAAAGAATGCTATTTAAAGTATTGAGATTGCCCAAACTTATCTTTTCCATTGTTCTAATCCTATTTGCAATATCGATATGGATTTTAAGTCGGATGGGAGGAGAATTTATTCCTTCTCTGGAAGAAGGAGATTTTGCTGTTGACACCAGGATATTGCCCGGAAGTAATCTGAATACCACCATTGAAAGCGTCACAAAGGCAGCGAAAGTCTTAAAAACCAACTTTCCGGAAGTAGAAAAAGTAGTTACAAAAATAGGTAGTGGGGAAGTTCCAACCGATCCGATGCCGATGGAAGCCTCCGATATGATGGTTATCTTAAAAGACAAAAAGGAATGGACATCAGCCAGGACCTTTCCAGAAATGGCAGACAAGATGGCAAAGGCATTGGAGGATGTGCCGGGCATAACCGTTGGTTTCCAATACCCGGTTCAGATGCGCTTCAATGAGCTGATGACGGGTGCTAGACAGGATGTAGTGCTCAAGATATTTGGCGATGACCTCGATTCCTTAATGGAAAGTGCCAAGAAGATCGGAAAGATTATCAATGAAGTTGAAGGAACTCAGAATTTATATATAGAGCCTATATCGGGATTATCCCAAGTGCTGGTAAAGTTTAACAGACCTGTCATAGCACAATATCATCTTTCCATTGCTGAAATCAACAAGGTCATCAATGCTGCCTTTGCAGGGCAGCAATCAGGTCAGTTTTTCGAAGGGGAGAAGAGGTTCGACATCGTAGTGAGATTGAACCAGGATCTACGACAAAACCTTCGACAGGTTCAGGATCTCCTTATACCCACGAAAGAAGGAGTGCAGATTCCTTTGTCCAAATTAGCAACAGTGGACATCGTCCAAGGACCCAATCAAATTCAGCGAGAGAATGCGCAAAGAAGGATTGTAGTGGGTTTTAATATTAAGGATCGGGATGTTCAGAGTATTGTTGAGGAACTTCAAGGTAAAGTGGAACAACAGATTAAGCTTCCAGCTGGTTATTCCATTTCCTATGGTGGTTCTTTCGAGAATTTGAATAATGCAAAAGGTAGATTGATGATTGCTGTTCCAATAGCCTTAGCGTTGATTTTTATCCTGTTGTTTTTGGCTTTTAAGTCAATCAAAGAAAGCCTTCTGATCTATACGGCGATACCCTTGTCTATTATTGGAGGGGTGTTTCTTTTGGCATTCCGAGGGATGCCGTTCAGTATCAGTGCTGGGGTAGGGTTTATCGCTTTGTTTGGTGTGGCTGTTTTGAATGGAATTGTGTTGATCTCGGAGTTCAATAGGTTGAAGAAAAAAGGGATAAGGAATATTGTCAGGATTGTTATTGATGCTGGCGAAAGCCGTTTGCGCCCCGTCTTGATGACTGCTAGTGTCGCTTCATTGGGGTTTATCCCAATGGCAATCAGTTCAGGGGCTGGTGCAGAAGTTCAAAGACCCTTGGCAACCGTGGTCATTGGAGGCTTGATGGTTGCAACTTTGCTGACACTGTTTGTTCTTCCATTGCTTTATGTCACCATTGAAAATGGATTTAAAAGAAAGATTAAAAAGCCTGAAACATTAGTTGTCATTTTCTTGTTCATGAGTTCCTTTTTAGGTAATCAGCTTAATGCACAGACTCCTATTTCACTAGAGGATGCCATGCAATTGGCCATAAAGAAAAATCGCAATATTAAACTAGAGAAACTAAAATCTGACTATGCGAAAAGTTTGATAAAGACAGCTAGCTCCGATATTCCTCAGTTTGGGATCAATTCTGAATACGGCCAGGTCAATAGTGCCAATACGGATATCCGATTGAATGCCTCACAAAGCATTGCCTTCCCAACGGTTTACAGCAAACAAAAAGGCTTATTTACTGAGGAATGGAAGAAAAGCGAATTGCATATTGATATGAAAGAATATGAGTTGAAGAAAGCCATTTCCTTGACTTACTATGAGATGTTGTTCTGGAAGGACAAGAAAAAGCTTTTAGAAAGTTATCATCAGCTGTATTCTAAGATGGCGGAGAAAGCAACCTTGCGTAAGAAGGCTGGAGAAAGCAATATATTGGAACTGAGTACAGTGGAGAACCAAAGGTCATCGATTGGTGTTCAGGTCATGCAAATACAACAGGAACTTGAAATGTTGCATAAGCGTTTTAATTGGCTTCTCAATTCCAATTCAGCATTCACGGTAATGGATGAAGCTCATGCAAAACTTGCTTTTCAGGAGGGTCAAGACAACCCTCAAATAAGTCTATTGGAACAAGAAGTTGTCATTTCTGCTAAACAGGTTGAATTGGAGAAATCTAGGCTATTGCCAGAGTTGACACTAGGGTATAGTTTGAATAGTTTCAAAGGGATTGGTCCAAACGATATCTATTACAATGCCGTTCCAAGGTTTCATTCTGTACAGTTCGGGATAGGCTTGCCCATTTTCTCCTCAGGACAAAGGGCCAAAGTGAAAGCATCAAGGATATCAGAAAACATAGCAGAGAGCAATCTTCAAAACTTCAGATACAGCATGGAAGTTCAAAGGGAGCAGCTACATATTGCTTATCAAAATTCCTTAAAGATTGTCAATCAGTTTGAATCAAGTGATTTAAGGCATGCCCAAATAATTTTGGAATCTGCCCAAAGTCAATTTAATAATGGAGAGATCAATTACTTGGAATACGTGATGCTTTTAAATCAAACCGTACTGGTAAACAATAATTACCTAGATGCTTTGTGGAAGCTCAATGAAGCTGTCATTCAATACAAATTTCTTCTTCTAAATCAATGATCATGAAAATTATAAAATCAATTTATTTATATATATCCTTAATCCTGATGAGCATCATGTTTGCATGTTCAACGAAGGTAAGCGAACAACAAAGTGTGGCAAACAAAGTAGAAGAGGACCTAGTCATTTTAACGGACGCACAACTAAAAAATGCAGGCATCGAAGAAATGGAAATCTCCGATCAGCAGATTTCAGTGATGTTAAAAATGAATGGCAAGATTGATGTGCCTCCACAAAACTTAATATCCATCAGCGCGCCTTTAGGAGGATATTTAAAGCAAACAGATTTAGTGACGGGTAAGAAGGTGGCCAAAGGGCAGGTTCTTGCCATATTGGAAAATCCACAGTTTATTCAGTTGCAACAAGATTATTTGACTGCAAAATCGAAGTATAACTTTGCCAATCTCGATTATATCCGTCAGCGAGACTTGAACCAAGCCCAAGCTAGTAGCGACAAGGTTATGCAAGCTGCAAAATCTGAAATGGAAAACCAACAGGTTCTTATAAACACAATTGCACAGCAATTGAGGATGGTCCATATAGATCCTAATCAAATAAGCTCAACTAATATTGTCAATCATGTTGCTGTGTATAGTCCGATTAATGGATATGTCAGTAGAGTCAATGTAAATATCGGGAAGTATTTAAATCCCACCGATGTCCTTTTCGAATTGATCAATCCCAGTAATATTCATCTCAGCATTAAAGTTCTGGAGAAAGACTTGGAAAAATTAAAGGTTGGACAGGATTTAGTAGCCTATTCAAATCTAGATCCTCAGACTAGATACCCGGCAAAGATCCAATTGCTGGGGGCCATAATTGACGAAAATGGATTGGCAGATGTTCAATGTCAGTTTACCCAAAAGAACCTCAATTTAGTTCCGGGTACTTACATGAATATAGAAATTGCATCACAGACTGCTTTTTCAAAAGCATTGCCCGAAGAAAGCATCGTAGATTACAAGGGACA
This sequence comes from Sphingobacterium sp. NPDC055431, assembly GCF_053644255.1. NCBI lineage: Bacteria > Pseudomonadati > Bacteroidota > Sphingobacteriia > Sphingobacteriales > Sphingobacteriaceae > Sphingobacterium > Sphingobacterium sp. NPDC055431. Next base: position 92,946 of record NZ_JBSHLH010000012.1, on the reverse strand, counting down.
GAATTTTGTATTTGTTCATGAAGGCAAGAATACCTACCGCATGGTAGCAGTTTCTTTAGGCGAGTCAGATAAGGGATTTGTACAGGTGTTAAATGCACAGGATTTTTCGCAGAAGAAGGTTGTCAGCAAGAATGCCTATACGCTTTTGATGAAATTAAAGAATACCGAAGAAGAATAGTGAAGAACAGGATTTAAAAAATGAGCTGTCCATCTCGACAGCTCATTATTTTAAGACTGATTAATTTTCTTGGTAACCACCATAATATTTAACTGGGCTCCATGCGGGAATCACTTCCAGTTTTTCTTTGCTGAATGCTTTGAACTGATCATCTGCAAATACTATTTTCCCATCTACGATGGTTAAGTTAGATTTTAGTTTTTTGATATCATCTTCAGGAATGGTAAAATAATCCTGATCCAAAATGATCAAATCCGCATAATAACCTGGTTTTAGCAAGCCTTTTTCATTGCTTTGTTTGATAAGGTCGTAGCCTCCTTTTGTCATAAGTTCAAGAGCCAGTGTGCGGTCCAATCGATTTTCCTTTTGTAGGATTTCGGTATTTCCAACCGTCTTTCCAGAGACCAACCAATGGATTGCCAACCAAGGGTTGAAAGATGAGACCCGGGTGGCATCGGTGCCTAATCCGACAGGGATTCCCATTTCTAGGATTTTATGGATGGGTGGCGCTTGATTCGCAGCCTTCTTGCCATACCTTCTGATAAAATTCTCACCTTGGAAAGACATCCTATTTTGAATGGCAATCCCTCCGTTTAATGCTTTGATCCTTTTTAGGTTTGCATCACTTACCGTTTCCGCATGGTCAAAAAACCAAACAAGGTCTCCCAATGGAATTTCCTCATTAACGGCTTCGATCACATCCAACATCCTTCCAATGGTTTCATCATAAGTAGCATGCAACCTAAACGGCCATTTATTGTTCACCAACAATCGGATTACGGGCAGCAATTGAGTTTCCATGGATTCTGGTAATTCCGGTCTGGGGAAAAGGAAGTTCTCAAAATCTCCGGCATCAGAGACGATATTCTCGCCGGCACCAGCTACATAATAATCTTTGGGTACCGCTGTTGCTTTTGGATGGATGCCCACATCAACCATGCCTACCCATTTGGTATAGTCATTCAGCTCTTCACCTTTTTTCTGGGCGAAAAGGTAATGTGGAAGTCGAATGCTGATCTTTCCTTCTTCATTCAATTTATCGGTTATGCTATAATCATCCGGATAGTTTTGGAAACCACCACCAGCATCCATAACAGAGGTGATGCCTAGGCGATTCAATTCTGTCATGTAGAGTAAGGTTGAATTTATCTTTTCTGCGTCACTCAGCTCGGGCAGTTTGGAAAGGGTGGAGTACAAGATAAAAGCATTGGGTTCTGCAAATAACATCCCAGTTGGATTTCCGTGTTTATCTTTCTCTATTAATCCGCCAGGAGGATTTTCACTCTCCGAGTTCAGTTTCAGGGCGGCAACCCCCGCTTTGTTTAAATACACTTTTCCGTAAAGATAAAGGACGAAAGTCGGTACATCGCCGGTAGCTTCATTGATTTCCTCAAGTGTAGGGAAGCGTTCTTCCTTAAACTGATTCGGAGACCAGCCACCAACAACTCGCACCCATTGGCCTTTTGGAGTCCGTTCGGCTTGTTCTTTTAACATCTGAAGTGCTCTTTCCAGACTGCTCACTCCATCCCAGCGCAATTCGCTGTTGTAGAATCTGCCAGCTCGGATCACATGGGAATGGGAGTCAAAAAGACCAGGAATTACTGTTTTCCCTTTGGCATCTATTGTTTTGCTGGATTTTCCTCTCAACTTATTGATTTCAGCATTGCTGCCTAAGGCTAGGATTTTATTGCTTTTGATGGCGATAGCTTCAGCAGTGGGATTAGCATTGTCCATGCTATGGACTTTCGCGTTATGGATAATAATATCTGCCTTCTCTTGTGCCGATAATTGCGAACTGCAAAAAACACAGAGTATAGTAAGGTAGGCAAGTGTGATGTAGTGATTGAATTTTCTCATGATAGATATGTTTAAGGAACTAACTGCTTGCAATTTTGGCTTTTGAAAAAAACAGGCTGTAATAGAGCAGGACCAATGTTGCCGGAATCAACAGGACGACTAAGCCATATTTTGCAGAAAGCAGGGCTCCAGAGATACAGCCAATCAAGAACCCGACAATTAATATGAGCATCCTCCGGAAACTTTTTCTGGCATCAACATCTTTTTCCTTGCCCATAAAAGCATGACAAAAATCCAATGTTGCCTTAGTCACATTTCCAGTCATCACCGTCGTTGGTCCAAAAGTAGATTTACCATAGAGTTTATTGATGGCATTTTTAATACCTAGAGCAAACACTACAACCAGCACTATTCCGAAATTCACTAACGATTCAATGGGATAATCTTTACCGATGAAATGAGCGAGCAGTCCCGAGATAGCTAAAATGGTACCCATTACTAAATAAAGAGTACGTTCATTATTGATTTTGCTGTTAAGGTATCCCGTAAAATAAACAGCAACAATAAATACAGGAAAGGTCAGTAATATCCTGTAATCAGAAAGTTGCGGATTGTGGATCAACTTATTGGCAAAGACGACAAAGTTTCCCGTCACATGGGCAGAAAATACTTCATTTCCAGAAGTAAATGTTGCGGTATCTGCATAGCCGGCAACAAATACCAAAAGAAAATTAGCGATGATTTTTGAAATGTTGTTTTCCATGTTTTTTAATGTAGAAAGTTGTTTATGATCCAGTAGTCCACTGATTTGGTTCCTGCTCCAAATAGTACCAGCAACAATAGAGAAAGACTGTACATAAAGGGCACATCTCTTTCTACCACACTATCTTTCCTGTGGATGACAAAGTATCCGATAGCCGTGATCATTAATGCTGGCAGCATAACTAAGCGGGTACCAAGCCCTATGACTCCTAATAATGGAAGATATAGGGTGGCGAATACTGAAATTAAATTATTCAGTTTTTGAGGCAAACCCAAAGGATTTGGGGTGTCGTGATGGCTGTCCGTTTTCTTTAGACCATGCACTCGCATCAGTTCGATCATCAATAACACCCTGAACCCAAGGAATACCCAATTGTTAAATTCTGATCCTAAATCAGAGTATAATAGTTTGGTTATTAGCTCTTGCATGGATATTTATTAAAATGAAAAACAAGAACAGCCTAATGTACCCCAGAAAGACGTGTAATTATTTACTGGGACATTGCTCATCCTAGCCACATTATGGTTATGGCCATGAACATTGCATGAGCCGATACATGCGTGGATGTACTGTGCTTGCGCTTGGGCCATAGCCTTTGCTTTCGCCGATTTGACGTCGCTGCTATTCTTATTGTAGCTTGAAAGTTCTAGATTGTTAGATCCAGGGAAATAGCCATTGTAGTTTTTGGTCGGCGACCAATCCGGTAAAATTGGAAGGGCAGGAGGCGCTTCGTTTCGGAAATCACCTTTAGCATAGACGATCTTACCCCCAACAACGGTCAGGTCAGCTTCGATATCTTTGATTTCCTCTTCTTGAACATTGAAATAATCACGGTCCAAAACAACCAAGTCTCCTAATTGACCTACTTTGATCTCGCCCTTTTTGCCTAGTTCGTTTGAGAACCAAGAGCCACCTTTGGTATATAGTTCAAGAGCGGTTTGACGGTCTAAAATGGTTTGATCGGAATAGATTTTCTGTCCACCTACTGTTTTTCCGGCAGCTAACCAGTATAGGCCAACCCATGGGTTATAACTTGCAACACGAGTGGCATCAGTACCTCCGGCTACAGGAATACCCATCTCCAACATCTTTTTTACTGGTGGGGTATGTTCAGCAGCATCTTTGCCATATCGTTCGGTAAAATATTCACCTTGGTAGGCCATTCTATGCTGAATTGCAATACCACCGCCCAATGCTTTGACACGTTCAATGTTTTGTTCGGTAATGGTCTCAGCATGGTCAAAAATCCAATGCAATCCATCAAAAGGAACTTCCTTGTTTACTTTTTCAAAGACATTTAAGAATCTATTGATACTCTCGTTATAGGTCGCATGTAACCTGAATGGCCATCTGTTGGTAACCAAAAGCTTCACCACTTTTTCCAGCTCTTCTTCCATGGTTTCTGGAAGGTCAGGCCTTGGTTGCAAAAAGTCTTCGAAGTCAGCAGCAGAATAAACCAACATTTCGCCGGCACCATTATGCCTATATTTATCATCCCCTTGGAAAAGCTTTACACTGTCTATCCAGCCTTGAAAATCTTGATATTCCTCTTTAGGTTTCTGTGTAAATAGGTTGTATGCTATCCTTACGGTCAGTTCATCTTCATCCCTTAAGGTTTCGATGACTTTATAATCATCCGGATAATTTTGTGAACCACCGCCAGCATCGATTACACTGGTAATCCCAAAGCGATTCAACTCACGCATAAAATGTCTTGTGGAATTCAAGGACTCCTCAAAACCTAATTTTGGACCTTTGCCCAATGTCGCGTACAAGATGGTCGCATTTGGAGTCGCTAGGATCAAACCTGTTGGATTGCCATTGGCATCCTTTTGGATTTCTCCTCCCGGAGGGTTAGGCGTGTTTTTATCATAACCGACAGCACGAAGGGCAGCGGCATTCAAAAATGCTCGATCATATAAATGAAGGATAAAAACAGGGGTATCAGGAGCGATGGCATTGATCTCCTCCAAAGTAGGCATCCTTTTCTCTGCAAACTGCTGTTCTGTCCAACCGCCTACAACTCTGACCCATTGCGGACTCGGTGTGATATCCACCTGTTCCTTAAGCATTCTCAAGGCATCAGCCAAAGAAGGTACTCCATCCCAACGCAGCTCAAGATTGTAGTACAGACCACCGCGGATTAAGTGGGTATGTGAATCGTTGATGCCCGGGATAACCGTTCTTTGCTGCAGGTCCACAAGTTTGGTCTTGTTGTCCGAAAACTCCATCACTTCCTTGTCGGTACCAACCGCAATAAATTTATCATCTTTTATAGCCACTGCATTGGCTATCTGGTTTTCTTTGTCTAAAGTATTAATCTTTCCGTTATATAATATTATGTCTGCTTTCATGATTATTTATTTTTAAAAATTATACTTCTAAAATGAATATTGAATTCCCAATGCAGCTGAGAACAGGTCTACAGCATCCGATTCCTGTAAGAATTGATCGGTTTTGAAATAGGCAAAGTCACCCATGAGAACAAGCTTTTCTTTGAGGTGATACTGAGGGCTGACCTGAAACTGGCTACCAATGTTTCTTGATTCCTGATTTAGGCTTTTTATCAAGGGATTTCCGCCTACATCATATACGGCATCTTCACTCGAGTTCCTCCAGAAATAGATGTATTCTAAGGAAACTGTAAGGTCCTTGATAGGATTGATTTTGCTGTAAAGATGGATGTTGGTTAAGTTTTTAGGACCGATGATCGGACTTAATCCAAAATAGGCTCCTTTTGGATATATAGGATCGAAGGTATTCAGCGTTTGATCTGTTGAATCCTTGTCTCCGCTGATGTATTGCGCTTTTAAGCCTAAAATTGGTTTCCAATCTAATTCCGCAAACTTATACGTGATATGAGCTGAGGCCGTAGAGGAGTTGATCTGTTCCCCTGAATTAGTCTTTCCCCATTGTAGGAGTGCTTCTAGATCATAAGTGAAGTTTGAGGTGCCTTCCCAAATTCGAAGCCCTAAAGAGTGCTTCTTGGTTTCATAACTATGTAGGTTGATAACTTCCTTTTTTCTATGGATACCTAAATAGTAAAGGTCAAAATTCTGGATCACAGGAACATGATGCTTAACAGCATATATTCCCCATAGCACATTGTTCTGATTTAAGAATCTATCATTAAAGAAACCGGTCTTGGCTTGAACGTATGTGGAAAGAAAAGCATCAATCGACAGGTCATTTTGTTCATATTTAACCTTGATGGCATCAAATGACTGCCTGTTGTTAGGTCCTTCCCGAACAGAAATAATCCTTTGTGAACCATATTGAAGTTCCTGTCTTCCTATCGTCGCTGAAATCTTATTCGAGTTATTGATATTATGGGAATATTTATAATACGCTTGATGTAGATCCAAAACATTTTCATCGACGGGGGACACCGGTTTAGGTATTCCATTTGCCAATCCACTTTGGAACTCAACCTTGAATTGATGGGATGCACCTACATTTAAGGATGCATTCCATAAAAATCGAGTCAATAAGTAATCGGAATCATTTCCCTTTTTCCAATTTTGATTGTTGAAATGAAAATATTGCACCCGGATATCTCCTCCCTGTTTGAAATTGATTTTGTTTGATCGTTCTATGGAATCTTGCTGTTGGGAAAAACCAAAAACTGGAATTAATGATATGATTGAAATAAAAATATATCTGCTAATAGTCATTCGCCAGTTTTTGGTTTTGTTCATCTTCTACCTTAAAATAATAGGGTTAGAGGATTAATTGTTTTTATTAAGCATGTGTTTCGCATAGTGCACACCTAAACCGTATGATCCTGCTCTTTGCTTGATTAAGTTGTTTACAGGTTCGTAAGTTTCTTGACGTGCCCAATCTCTCTGTAGTTCCAATACATATTGAACAGCAGTGATCGGAATTACACCAGCTTGTTGCATGCGAATTAAGGACATGTTATGGGCCTCAGGTGTAATGTCACCACAGGCATCAGTAACAACATATACTTCATAACCTTCTTCAATTGCCGAAAGTGCTGGCATCGCAATACACACACTGGTCCACAGACCAGCCAATACCAATCTTTTCTTTCCTGTGGCTACGATGGCGTCATGGGCATTTTGGTCTTCCCAAGTGTTCATTGTGGTACGGTCGATATAAGGATGGGTTGCTTGCGGATATACATCTTCGATCTCAGGGAAAACTGGTCCCGAGAATGTTTCTTCGGCTACTGTAGTTACGATGGTAGGGACATTGAAGATTTTAGATCCTCCGGCTAGTAAGGCTACATGGGCGCGCAACTGCATCATGGGGATGGATGATGTTGCAAAAGCCATTTGTCCTTCATGGTCGATCAACACTAAAGCATGGTTGTCTGGTGTCAGAAGTGATTTTGCTGGGGTTGGATTTTTGGATGTCATGGTCTTTGTGATTAAATAGTGAAAAAAAATATTTAGTTAATTAGTTTCGCAGGTATTAAAATAATGTTCAAAACCTAAAACATATTTCAAAGTTATTTCCTGAATGATAACTATCCATTGATTTATGTTAATAAATTTAAAAAGAACAATTAAATGTTTAACCATCTAATTTCCAGTTTGTTTTCACAATTAATGTTAAATTATTAACAGCAGAGTAGGGATGTGTTCTTTGCTTTAGGCAAGGTTTTAAAAGAAAATTCTAACAGAAATCTTAAAAAGATGAAAAAAATTTAAAGTTATTAACCAAAAATTATGCGTGTTGGATAAAATATTATCAAAAATAAAGCGGGTGAACTTAGGGTTTGAATTTCATGGTCGATCCAAAACAGCAATTTTTGCCTTCTTTCCAGCTAAATTCCATAATTTGCTTCTTGTTATTGCAGCTGTTTTTTTGCCGGATGTAAAATGAATTCTAATTCCATGTATAAAATTGAAACGCTTACCCAATCCGATCGAGGACATACCCTTCACCATAATTCCGTTTTCAACTTCAATAATGAGTGGATCGTTTTCGACGCAAGGAACGACGATACTAAAATTGGAGAATGTACCGAAATTGGAATGGTCAATGTTAACTCCAAGGAAGAAAGAATCATATACCAGACCAAGAACCCAAGCCAATATGGTCCAGGAGTAGGAGCAGCATCTTTTCACCCGCATGAGAACTGTGTGATCTTTATCCATGGCTTACCTGATGCCAATGCTGAAAAACCTTACGCAATGACCCGCCGTTTTGGAATGATGGTCGAACTTGGTCATGAGATCAATGCATATCCAGCAGACTCAAGGGATATCCAAAAGCCGTTTTCAAAAGGAAGCTTAAGGGGTGGAACGCATTCGCATTGCTGGAGTCCCAACGGTGACATGGTTAGTTTCACCTATAATGACGAGTTTATTGAACCTGATTTAAGGACCGTTGGAGTAATGTTTCAAAAGAGTCCTGTAGAAAAAGTTGAACCTATTCCTGGAAATATACAAGGAACCTATTTTTCCAGCCTTTTAGCTCAGGTGGTACCAAAGGCCATCCCAGGCTCGGATCAAATCGTAAAAGCATTTGATGAATGTTGGTTAAATGATAATGTCTTGGCTTTTCAAGGTAATACGTTAAATAAGGAAGGTAAGCAGATAACCGAAATCTATATCGTTGAAATTAATAGGGATTTATTGCTCAAGGATTCTGTTAATGATGAAAACATTTTGGATTATCCAAAAGTACCTCAGGATATAGAAGCTGTTAGGATCACGAGATCGGAGAAAGGCTTGTCAAATTTAAGGCATTGGCTAAGAGCAAGTCCAGATGGAGGAGCCATTTATGCATTGGCCAAAGATAATCAGGATAAAAACCAAATTATACAATGTGAAATTCCTTCTGGGAAAATGATCTATCTTAGCGATTTTGATTTTTCAGTTGCATCAGCTATCAATCTTGATCCAAAAGGAGAGCGGATTACTTTTATTGCCAAAAATAATGTTTACCTCTTCCATTTGAAACAGTCCAAATTGGTTAAACTCACCGATTTCAATGAAGAGGATCTCCCTGTTCAAGGAATCCCTAACTTCTCTAGGAATGGTCGCATCATCGCATTTAATCAATTTGTGAAGAACAACGGAAAACTGAATCAACAGATTAAATTGATTTACCTAAAATAGAGCGTACGTTTAAACATGAATATCCGTCAATAACCAAAGGTTTTTGTAATTTAGGATGTTCATCACCCTAAGGAATAAAATACATGGTCGATCAAGGCAATAAAGACGAAAGAGAATTGCTTTTGCAATTGCAAGCTGGAAATCGTACTGCTTTTGAAAAACTATACCATAGGTACGCTGAAAAACTTACGATAAAACTCCTGCAACTCGTGAAATCGGAAGATCTTGCCCAAGATCTATTACAGGATATCTTTCTTAAAATTTGGCAGATCAGAACAGAATTAAAGGAAGAAAAATCTTTTGGAGCCTTGCTCTATACCATGGCGACCAATCAATCGCGAAACGCATTTAGGAGTTCAATTCGAGAACAGAATCGTATTTCTCAACTAAATACCGGAGAATTCTACTCGCACGTGGAGGAGAACTTACAGTTTGAAGAAACGAATAAACTATTTGAAGAAGCGCTATCTGCTTTGACACCTAGACAAAGAGAAGTATATGTACTCCATAAACTGGAAGGTAAAAGCTATAAAGAAATTAGTGAACAACTTCAGATCAGCCATTCCGCCATCAATCAACATTTGCAGATCGCTAATAAGCAGATCCGATTATTCCTTCAAAGTAGGCTTCCTCAGCTACTTTTGTTCTTGGTTCCCTTTGTCTCAAGCAATTATTTTCGCTAAAATCCTAAAATTATATATCTGATAATCAGGTTGATATAAATTATTTCAGTTTTTTTATAAAACTAACCTGTTACTTTTTTGGTATTCGGTGTATTCTAAGTATAGTCCACTAACTATTAATAAAGCCAATTTTAAAATCCGATATGGAAAAGAATGAACAATATCGCGTTTTGTTCCATAAGTATATTAACGATACTTTGGATAAGGATGAACTAGACCTGTTGACTTCCATGATTGACTCAGAAGAATATGAAGAGGAAATGGATGCTTGTTTTCGGGATTATTTCCAGTTTTCCGAGAATGATAAGGATCAGGAAAACCTGAAGATCAAATCTGTTCCAATTGTAGAAGAAACCTGGAAGCAATTGAACCTAAAAATCAATGAAGAACATCGTGTCATAGAATTTCCTAAGCACCGAATTTCACCAGTTTTGAAATATGCCGCTGCCGTACTATTATTGATGAGCATTTCAACGGTTTGGTACTATATATACAATAAAGCTAAAGTAACATCGCAGGAACAGGTTGCCTCAGCAGATATCCTCCCAGGAACCAATCGCGCAACTTTAACCCTTTCCAATGGAAATGCCATTGCATTAAGTGAGGGGCAGGAAGGACTTGTAGTCGGAGCAGATCAAATGACCTATGCAGATGGGACAACCATTATGAAAACTCCGGAAGTGCAGTTGGCAACCATTAGCACTCCGCGGTCAGGGCAATATCAAGTGACCTTGCCGGATGGCTCTAAAGCTTGGTTAAATGCGGCTTCATCCATTAATTACCCTACTCAATTTATTGGAGAAAACAGACAGGTAAAAATTACGGGTGAAGTATATTTTGAAATTACGAAAAACCCAAAGAAACCATTTATCGTTCAATCTAATAATCAATTCGTAAAAGTTTTGGGAACCTCCTTTAATATCAATGCTTATGGTGATAAAGGGCAGGTGATTACTACTTTGGTTGAAGGTAGTGTGCAGGTGAGCTCGGATCAGAACAATGCGGTTGTTAAGATTAAACCAGGTCAACAAGCTATTCTTTCAAGTAATGGAGAATTGCAAACCAGAGTAGTTGATACAGATGAGTATGCTTCCTGGAAGGATGGTCTCTACATGATCAATAACCTAAGTCTGGAAGATTTTGGAAAGAAAATCGAACGATGGTATGATGTTGAAGTAGATATGGGACCTTTTAAAGAACAAAAACTCTCGGCTACCATCAGAAGGGACGTGAAGTTAAATGAAGTTTTAGAAGCAATAGAATTAAATACCAAGATTAAATTTAAAGTAAAAGACAGGAAAGTAACTGCATATAAATAGGGGTCGATCTATTGTTTGCCATTACAAAAAGCTGCCGAGGTGCTGAAGACACCTCAGGCAGTAATGCCTGAAAAAATAAAAGTATAGCTAACTATTTTTTAAACAGACAGTACAAACTTAATCATTAGACTGGATTTTACAATTTAAGTCCGTCTTGATTTATGGAATGTATTGTTCATTATGATGTACCGATGAGCAATAAAAAACATGTTTTTTTATTAAAAATGAAACTGACCATTTTTCTATTTTTATTTTCCATGCTAGGGGTCATGGCAAAATCTAATGCACAGAAAGTCAATTTGGACCTCAAAAATGCCACCTTTAAGAAAGCATTTTTAGAACTTACCAAACAGACTGGCTATATCTTTGTGTTTGAGGATGGCGTAATAAATCCGGATTGGAATATTAACCTAAAAGTTTCGAACAAGGATTTTTCAGAGGTAATGCCTGAGTTACTTGAGAATAAGCCTCTGCAATTTAAGAGAAGTGGAAAATCCATTTCAATTTCATTAAAGCCAGTAAGCCAAGTCAATCCTTCAAGAGCTCCACAGGTCAGTGAAAGCCAAGAGCAAGGGACCATTACTGGTCAGGTTTTAAATGAAAAAGGAGAAAAGCTAATCGGGGCAACCATCATTAATCTTCGTACACAGAAAAACTATTCTACGGATGCGCAGGGTAGTTTTACCATCGATGATGCGCAAGCGACAGATATTTTGGAAATATCGTATTTGGGATATGAAAAAAGGCAGCTTCAATTGGATGGGAAATCATTCTATTCTGTGCTACTGACTCCCAAGCCTGAAAGCATCGGTGAGGTGACGGTTGTCAATACTGGTTTTCAAACTATTTCTAAAGAAAGGTCCACAGGCTCATATGGTACCGTATCCAAGGCTCAATTGGAGAAACCTTCTACCAATATTTCGCAACGGTTGATCGGGACAGTACCTGGAATGCAAGCTAGGTCTGTAGATGATAAAGGAAATCCTAAACTCGAGATCCGTGGCCAATCCAGCTTGATGGCCAATGCATCCCCATTGGTTGTTGTGGATGGTTTTCCTATCCAAGGTGATTTCTCCTCCATCAATCCCAATGATGTTGAATCCGTTACTGTTTTGAAGGATGCCGCAGCAGGCTCAGTTTGGGGAGCTCGTTCTGCAAATGGGGTTATTGTTGTCACGACTAAAAGTGCCAATAAAAATGCTCCATTAAAGGTGGAATTAAATGTATTCACTAAAATCTCACCCAAACTGGATTTAAGCTATGTTCGTCCACTGGCTTCCTCTTCTGAAACGGTACATTATGAAATGAAAGCCTATGAAAATTGGCGTGCCCTACCTGATCCATTTTCTTTTTATGATGTAGGCTATGATTGGGGAACAGCATCCATATTGATGAATGAAGCTAATTATGGGTTTATAACAACGGCTGAGCGTGATGCACAATTGGCTCAATTGAAAACTTTGGACAATAAGAAGCAGATCACTGATCATTTGCTTGACAATCCAGCGGCTACCCAATACAATTTCTCCATTTCCGGTGGCTCTGAAAGGATGACCAATTATCTATCCCTGATGCATGAAAGTAACCAGTCAAACTTTAAAGAAACCAATGGTAAAAAATATTTGATCAACTTTAGGAATATTACCAGCATTACAAAATGGTGGGATTTAACCTTGGGAGCGAATTATCTGTTCAATAAAGATCATAACAGTGGAGTTACCTTGGAAGATCTGAATAGCTGGTCACCTTATGATATGTTGATCAATCCTGATGGCTCCTATACAAATGTCCATAAATATTATGCACCTATTCTAGATCGAGAAGTTCCTACTGCTTCATTTCCTTATGCTGACTGGACCTATAACCCGATATTAGAAATTGCAAACAGAAACCTCAGTATAGAAAATACACAGGCTAGATTTCAAGGGGCCATGAATTTTAAATTGTTAAAAGGCTTATCTGCAGAATTAAGAGGTCAATATGAATATGGAACAGCCAATACCCGAAATCTGTACAATGAAAACAGTTTTGAAGTCAGAAAGTCTGTAAACGAATCGACGACTTGGGATCCATCCGTGGAACCCAACCTCTTTATAATGAACCTTCCCAAAGGTGGCATTTTAAAGCAAAAACGAGTACGTACAGATTTATATAATGTAAGAGGGCAATTAAGGTATAACCGCGATTTTGGTCCTGATCATGAGCTTGATGCCTTAGCGGGTATGGAATTCCAAAGCTTAACAGCGGAGTCTGTTGAAAATCCACCTGCCTATGGGTATAATGAAGAAACCATGTCTGTAGGGACTTTTCCAAATGGCCCAGGGGGACCATCTAATCCTATCCTAGATTATTTGGGACAGGAAATTACGTTTCCATACCTTAATGTTTTTGGATACACGACACAGCGCCTATTCTCTGCTTACGGGAATGCTGCATACACTTATAAACAGAAATATATCCTTTCCGGAAGTTACCGTTTTGATGCATCCAATTTAATTACTGATGATCCTAAATATCGTTATGCCCCATTCTTTTCCGTTGGGGGAATGTGGCATCTCTATAAAGAAGGGTTCATGGAAAATGTGGATTGGATAGACCGGTTAACAACCCGATTGACCTTTGGAAAGTTAGGCAATTATGATCCATCTACCACATTCAGGCCCTTGATTACACCAAGCCAGTCTCCCGATCTATATATCAATGCACTGATTGCTGGATTTGCAAGTTACGGTAATCCAACCCTTAGATGGGAGCAGACCAGTAATTGGGATTTCGGAATAGACTTTTCATTTTTTGAACACAAACTATTTGGTAAGGTAGACCTCTATAAAAAATCTGGTAAAGACCTTTTGGCCGAATTGTCCATTCCTTCTATCCATGGTACGTTTATCCAGAAACTGAACAATGCGGCAATGGTCAATAAAGGTATTGAAATAGATCTTGGTACTTCGCAGAATTTTGGCGACCAAGTACAGTGGACTGGAAACGTAAATTTCGCTTATAATAAAAATGAGATCACGGATTTATTTGTTGTGAATTACAATGCATTCCAAATGCCTTTGGGCGGCTCTGCTGCTTATGTAAAAGGCTATGATGCGAATACGGCATGGCGATGGCAATATTCTGGTATCGTCGATAATCAACCGACCCGAATTGGCCCTGATGGTGAACCCTTCCCATTATCTTCTTTTCCTGAAGGCAATCCATTAACCTATTTGAGAAATATGGGTACCATGGTAGCACCATATACCCTTGGCTTTATGAACTCCTTCAAGTATAAGAACTTTGATTTCTCCTTTATTTTCACTGGTAAATTTGGGCATGTATTTCAAACGCTAGGATTCAATTATCCGCCAAACTGGGTTTCTAGAGTGCTTCCGAATTCAAAATTATCGGAAGTGAATACTGCAGATCCAAGCAAGATGGTCCCTTTGCCGTTGAATAAAGATGATTCGGAATATTATATCTGGAGCTATGTGACCAGTTCAATGGATTATCTGATCCAATCAGCATCGCATCTGCGACTTCAAGAAATCTATTTAGGATATCATTTTCCAGAAACCTTGACCAAAAGAATTGGGATCAACAACGTACTGTTGTATGCACAGGGGAACAATCTATTCAGCATCTATTCCAACAAGGCTGGAGAAGACCCAGAATTCCCAATGGGCGGAATGCGTTTGATGCCTAGCTATACCTTCGGGTTGAAGTTTGACTTTTAAAACTTAGAAAATGAAAAAAAGAATATTTACGATATCGATCATATCTTCCCTGTTATTAACTTCATGTAGTAAAATTGATGATTTCTTAAATGAACCTCCAAGCAAAACCTCGGAATTGGAAATCAAGACCTTTGATCAGTTAAACCAGTTGTTAAATAACTATAGCGAGGTATTTGCCCAAGATCTAAACATGACTGCGGTCTTTAGTTCTGATGATTATTTTCTAAGTACGGGCATTTATGATGCCGATCCTTCGGTTGTATCCATCACAGCAGTTAAATACGGTCTTTGGGATAGCAACTTTTTGCCAACAAATACTGGTGATGATTTCTGGACTGCCGAGTATAAAAAGGTTTTTTATGCTAATACTGTTTTGACCTATCTTGACCAAGTTTCGGGTGGAACTGCTGAACAGAAAAACAACATGAAAGCTGAAGCTCACTTTATTAGGGCTTATAGCTTATGGCAATTGGCAAATACCTATTGTTTACCTTATACCGAGGCCAATGCAAATGAGCTCGGATTGCCCATAAAATTGACCATCAGTTTTGAGGAAAATAGCGAACGTCAATCTTTGGCAAATACCTATGCGCAGATTGAAAGTGATCTTGCTGAGGCCTTAAAGATCAATACGCCATTGGTCCAAAGTGGGAGAGCAGTACATTGGCGAGCCAATAAGACTGCAGTAAATGCATTTGCAGCAAGGTATTGGTTGAACAGGAATGATTATGCCAAATCTCTACAATATGCTAATGATGCTCTATCGGGTTATAGTATCCTTGTGGATTATAATTCCCAAATGCGTTTTGGAATTCCTAAAACTGTAACACTGGATGCAGGTACAGCAAATCAGAAATCTTTTACGATTCAATATCCCTATACCCATAATAATCAAGTAGAATATACCGATATGATCGGATGGAAGGAGTTCCTATATTTTAGGATGCTTTCCAATCCCAGTTATTGGTATGTACCTAGTCCCGAATTATTGGCTTTATATGACCAAAAAAATGATCTACGCTATAAATACAACATCGTTAAAGGTTACTCTTATGATAGAGGGATGTTAAAGCCATCCTATGATTATCCTGGCTATGTATTTTTTTATAAAGATCGAATTCCCTCAGGACCAACTGTTGCGGAGATGCTCTTAACAAAATCGGAAGCCCAAGCCCATTTAGGAAATGCAGCTGCTGCCATGGAAACATTAAATACTTTACGTTCTAAAAGAATGCTTGCGGGACCTTGGGTCAATTTAACAGCTTCAAATAAGGAAGATGCAATTAAAAAGGTTTCTGATGAAAGAAGACGTGAAATGCCTTTTTCCCAAAGATGGATTGATGTCCGTCGATATAATCATAATGAGATTTCCTCAGATGATATCATTATGAAAAAATCCTTCTATCCGTATAATAACTCAGTTGTCAATAATGATCAGCCTAAACAGGATTATACGTTATCCAAGGACTCAAGACGTTGGGCAGCTCCAATTCCGGTTTCGGATATAGAAGCTAGTAATGGAAAAATTGAACAGAATAAATACTAAAAATCGGACCTATAATGAAAATCAGACTTATTCATAGCACTTGCCTATTCATTATTTTCATGGCATGTTTGGCAAAGCTAAATGCCCAAACGGGAGAAGAGTATTTATATTCTGCCAAGGAAATGGCAGATCTTCAGGCTGCGGTACTTGCTCATCCAGATAGTATGGAGCTGCATGAAGAGTATCTTGCGGGATTTGCTAAGCCTGAACAGGCAGAAATTGAGTACATCAAATTAATAGCTAAATTCCCAAATTCTGCAACCTTTCCAATTGCAATTGCCAAAAAATTAGGTGATTTCAATCCCAAAAGAATGCAATACTTGTTAAAAGCGGCAGAAATCGATCCAAAAAATGTAGAGAACTGGGAAAATCTGGCAAGTGATGCAGCCTTCAAAGGAAACAAAGAAGATGAAATCAGGTATATTCAAGAAGCTGTCCAAGCTAATCCAGAAAGCCTTGATCTAAAGGCCAGGTATGTGTTCCTGTTTTCTGATGATGCAGATGAGTTTAAGGTAAAGGCCAATGAATTTATCGATAAATACCCTGATTCTGAACAATCCATTACCATATTTAATATTGCCGGAATAGTTTTAAAAGATGATGCTGATAAAATCCAGTCCGGTGAACGTATGTTAAAACTGTTTCCAGACAATGAAAGTCTGGTTTTTTTGGTAGCAGTGGTGCGACTGGTTGATTCTTATATAAAGACCGAACAGTACGATAAGGCCATTGAACTAGCAACAAATTATAAGGATAAGGGAGAAGCTAATTTAGGATTAGCTGAAAAACTCTCATTAGCGCAAAGCCTCAAAGAATCTGATGCTAGAATGAAAGCTGGTCAATTTGCAGAAGCAAAAGAACAGATCATCAATATTCAATATAGAACATTGAATGGTAATGACTTAGGGAGCTTACTGATGCTGAAGAAGGCTTTGGCGTTAGACGCGAACAAAGAGACCCAAGCAGCATATGATAGTTTAATTATTCTTCAGGCGCATAAACCTTCATTAGCCAATCAGGAAGCCATTTATAGATATGGCGCAAAATTGAATAAGAGCAATCAGGTAGTGGATACTGATGTTTATCAACATGTCATGAAGCAGGCAGAGAATGCCAAGCCTTTTTCTCTTGATTCATTCGATTCCGAAAAGAAAGTTACCTTGGAAGATCTAAAGGGGAAAGTAACTTTACTGACTTTTTGGTATCCTGCTTGTGGGCCTTGCAGAGGAGAGATGCCGCACTTTGAAAATGCAATTAAGGGCTTCGATCGCGATAAGTTCCAATACTTAGGAATCAATATCTATAGGGAACAAGATAAGCTCATCAAATCCTTTTTAGACAATACAGGCTTTAGTTTTACCCCTTTGGGAGCAAGTAAAGAAATTAAAAGAGATTATCAAATAGTCGCTGCACCTACTAACTTTATCATTGATCAGCAGGGGAGGATCGTCTATTCAGATTTTACAGTTGATGCTGAAAATGAACAGATGTTGACCTTGATGATAGAATCCATGATGAAATAGATTGAGAATAAGAAAGGCTTTTCCATGACAGAAAAGCCTTTCTTAATTTATCATACCCGATTGATCAACGGATCTGTTATGCTCTCTTTGCCGGTTTCCACTCTTCCTGCAAATCTTTGATAAAAATCTTTATTTCCTTGTGTAGTTAAAATGAAATCATACCAACCTGAACTTCCAGTCAAATCGATGCTCAAATTCTCCTCTGCGTTCGCTGGAATACTCTTTTCAAATAGGACGCCTTTTTTATAGCTCATATCTTTCACACTGATCTGTAAAGTTGAAGAACCCTTGTTTTTTATCCTTAGGCTAATATTTTCAGTAGCTGCTTTCGTCATTCGTTTCAATTCTCCTGAAACTTGGGCCTGAATTTTCGGATCTTGTGCCGTACCGGCGAATTCCCTAAAGAATCCATTTGGACCGTGTAGATGTAAGCGGTATTTTCCGGAATCAAAAGCTGAGATAGGCCACTCATATTGGATTTCATCGCCAGCTTTAACAGCAAAAAACCAGTTTCTACATCTTTCTTGCTTTCCGTTTTCTGTAAAATTATCCGGAGCATAAACAGTAAATGCTGAACCGGCAGCATGATCGGCAAATATTTTGTTGTCAGCCTTCATCGTAATGCGGATTCGCTGTTTATCCAGTAATTCCAGGTCAGCGTTTAACTGGTAGGGCAGAGCTGTTGAGATTCTTTTTCCAGGTTCTTGCTGGGACATCAATTTGGAATAATTTCCCGTTTTAAGAGCTTCTTGGATATCTTGATCGCTGATCTCATGGAAGTTCCCTGGATCTTCTTTGAATTTCGCGCTGTATATGCTTTCAATAAATGGATTCCGATTTAAGAAACTGATACTTTTCTCTTTTGGATTGAAAGGGGAGAAAGCTGAGGTCAAATTTCCACAAATCGTTCTCCTCCAGTTCCCTATATTATCAAAATGAATATTTTTATTGAATTTTTTATTAACAAAATGCTCCAGAAATTGTAGGGTCGAGGTGTGATCAAACACCTGCGAACATACCTTTCCACCACGGCTCCAAGGTGATGCAATGATCATGGGAACACGAAACCCTAGGCCTACCGCTCCCTCTCTTGCTTGTTTCTCTGGAATCCCTTGTTTTAATTCATTGCTCAACCTAACAAATTCCTCTTCAGTTTCAATCCCTTGGGAAACTTTACCCGTTTCGGGTTTGTTATTGTCAGGAATGCTAAAAGGAGGGATGTGATCATAATATCCATCATTTTCATCGTAAGTGACAATAAAAATGGTTTTCTTCCATACTTCAGGGTTCTTGGTCAGGATATCCAAGATTTCAGAAACATACCAAGCTCCATACCAAGGAGCACTAGGATGATCCGAAAAATTCTGTGGTCCGGCCAGCCAAGAAACTGTAGGTAACTTTCCAGCTTGGACATCCTCTTGGAACTGATAAAGTAAATTCCCTTTTGGCACCGCTAGTTCTCTTTGGGTATTCTTGTCCTGATAGGTCAATGTATCAAGGTTCCTATAATCAGGATCTCCTTCATTGGTAATAAATGCACGTTTATATAGACTTTTCTGTTTTGGAGTCAGTTTTTCAAAATTAGTTTTGCTCCATTTTTCCAATTCTGCAATGGCATCATCCAATGCTTTTTGCTTATCTCGGATGCTGGCTTGGACTTTCTTTGCCCGTTCTTGCGAAGATGGACTTTCTTCTTGAAGTTTATTGATTTCACCTGGTAGGGTTTCTATCCTGTTTTTTAGGCCTGCTACATAGCGATCATTGAATTTTACCTGATAAGCTTCAAAAAATTCAAGCAGGTTACATCCGAAATTACTAAGCCAAGAACGCTCTTCTCCTTTAAACCCACCCACACTGCTCAATTCATTTTGATAAAATCCCCAAGAAATGCCATTGTCCTCAAGTAATTCAGGGAATGTTTTCCAGGTCTCCTGTCCATAGGAATAGTCCTCATTCCGGATGTTTGCTTTTGGCAATCCGTCTTGGGTACTCATGATTTTTCCAGTCCAGAAAAAAGAACGGTTAGGGGTTGTACTGGTCATGGCCGAACAGAAGTTTTGGTCACAAATGGTGAAGGCATCTGCCATGGCATAATTGAAGGAGAGGTCCTCACGATTGTAATGGCCTAAAGTCAAAGGCATATCTGCATATCTCTTGTTGCTGGAGCGTTTTGAGAGCAACCACTTGTCATATTTCCCAAGATTATAGGCATCGACCTGACTTGCTCTAGAATGTGGTAGATCACCAATCCATGTACTTTTACTTTCTTTGATATTCAAGCGAAAAGGAGCATAGGTTTTACCTGCGAGATCTGTTTGGAACCAAACAGGATTTTTGTTTGGAAGTAGCACTGCTCTCGGATCATTGAAACCTCTGACCCCAGAAAGAGAGCCGAAGGCATGGTCGAAAGAGCGGTTTTCCTGCATTAATATCACAATGTGCTCAGCATCTAGAAAGGTACTCCCAGGATCGGGATCGATGGCCATTGCTTTTTGAATAGCGGAAGGAATTACATTCACCATTCCTGTCGCCCCTGAAAGCATAATTACTTTCCTTAAAAATTCTCTGCGGTTATCCATGAGATGTTGGGTTTGTTTAGGTTTACCTAATTTACCCCATTGGGAGAGAAAATTTCGAGAGAATTGATTATGAAATTGTTAAGTAAATAGAATTGTTACGAATGAAGATTACAAGCCTCCGGCATTCTTTCCACTTTTCCGCCAAGGAAATGAGCCGGTTGCTAAAGGACTTCCTGCGGAAAGATGATTGTTTGTATAAATTGGGAACCCCTAGCGGGGATGGAATATTTGTAGAAATTGGATGTGTGCAGTGGCCAACCCACAGCGTGGGTGAAATATTTTTCAATATATCTTTTTGAAGACAGAAAACAGTTCTTTCGCTTTGCTCAAGATGACAAAAATTCTAAAAAACAAGAAATAGATTCTTCGTTTCACTCTGAATCCCTCTTTAGCGGATTTTGATTCTGTACAATCAATGAAGAATCTTTACGGTTCTCCCCATAATGGCTTTGACTACTTCAATCTTCGATTGAAGGACTGTTCGCCAATTCCATAAGGGCTGTTGTAGAATGAAGATCTGCATCGTTCCGAGATGCTTCGTTCCTCAGCATGACACAAAAAAAACGTTAACTTATTAATTTTGACCTACGACCCTGTCGTCCTGCACTTCAGGTGCAGGAACCGTTCGCCAATGCTTTTTTTCCTGATTAGGTAATAAGTAGGTATAGCCCTGAGATGTTTCGTTCCTCAACATAACAAAAAGGGGGGACCGAAACTTTAAAATAGCTCGCCAATTCTCATAATGTTGTTTTTGATGTTGAAGCTGTGCATTTATCCCTAGAACCTTCCTTCGTCAAGACAAGAAAATGGAGTTAATCTTCGATTGAAAAATTATAAATCTTCACTCCCTTATTTCCAGGAATATCCAATTCCAGCTCCGATCCAGAAAGGCATATTTCCATCAATGGTATTGAATAAAGGCGTATAGGTCGCCTGAAAGCTCAATCCATTATCCTTGGGAGAATATCTGTAACCTATATCAGCCGAAAAAATAACAGATTTGAAGTCACTGGGTTTCTTTTCACCTTCTCCATTAAATGCAAAAACAGAATTTGCACCAATCAGTAGACCATTATTGCCCTCTCCATAGATATAGTTAATGCCTATAGGTGCCGTGTAGATTCTGTCAGTGTCAAATGCGCCAAAAGTTCCCCCAAAACCAAGCCTAGCTCCCCATCCATCATTGACATTCCTTGAAAATCTCATGTCGTAGTTAGCCGATCCAAATATGCTGGAACCTCCCAGCTCAAAGAAGGCTAATTTTCGGTGCTGCGCAGAAGCATTCATTGTGCACAAGGTAAGCAATGATATAAAAAGTATTTTTTTATTCATGTCGAGATAATTTTTCGCAATATTAGTTAATTTACTACAGTTAAAGGAATAATTAGCGAAGTGTTTATTGATTTATTTGAGTGTCTTTTTTTGTTCCTGTTAATAATATTGTTCCGTTAAATGGGGCGTTTAAGGTAATAGTGTTTTTTAGGGTTGTCATAAAAGCAAAACTCAGACAAAAAAGAACTAACAAAA
Organism: Sphingobacterium sp. NPDC055431; assembly: GCF_053644255.1. Taxonomy (NCBI): domain Bacteria; kingdom Pseudomonadati; phylum Bacteroidota; class Sphingobacteriia; order Sphingobacteriales; family Sphingobacteriaceae; genus Sphingobacterium; species Sphingobacterium sp. NPDC055431. The sequence goes on along the minus strand of NZ_JBSHLH010000012.1, from coordinate 71,217 downwards.
TGAGGGGCAATATTGGGCCGAATGGCAAAATGCCGGAAATTTATGGAATGAACTATCTAATATTTGGACAAAATTTTATCAATTCTTTCGGACCTTCTTTTGGTCTTATTCGAGACATATTTTGAAATTTCCGAATATGGGTCGAACATGGGTAAAAGGAAAGTCGAAGGGAAAGGTCAAATTCGAACAAAAAAATGGTCAGAATTTTTCCGACCATCATGATATTTTTTTTAACCGTTAATTACTAATTAGGCTTTATAGAAGTTTTAAAGGAGCCTTCCGTCAGTTTAAGTGTAGCTAAGGTCACTAAGCCTTGGGTACGCACTAAAACGCCAGAAAAAGTACCTTCAACCTCATTGTTGTTGATCTTGTCAATTTTTAGGTCAAATGAATCTTCGGGAGCCACGGTATCATCAGTTGCGGTTGAATTTACTTGCCCAGATTCATTTGTGGTATTATGAGCTATCAACAATTTAAACCCTGATCCGCCATCTAAATGATATTCGCCTGCAGGTACACGAGTGGACTCAGACATCACATTGATCATTAAAGACTCTTTACCTTGGTCCATCGCAGTTATCATCAGATAATTTCCGCCTTCAACCCAATTCGCACTCACATTCGCGAAGATTTTTTCAACGCCATCAACCTTGACTTTTAGATAATTGTTTCCTAATTCTCCAGAAACGCCTTCATCTTTGCTGCAACCTAAATTTAATAGTGTAAAAACAGCTAATACAGCTCCAAATAATATTTTCCTTTTCATAATAATATAGTGTGACATTGCAGAGAGAAGCGAAAATCGTACCAGTAAAGAGGGAAAATGGAATGAAAGATTCCGTTCTTACGGAATTCCGTAAGGAGCGTTCATATTCCTTTTATATTTTTCAGTCGTGTTGAAAATATTCGGATCTGGTTTAAGCAATTTTGAACCGCCAACTTTTGGCGGTTTTGTGTTTTATGTTTGGACCATTATCAAATCAATTTAAAAATGGAACAGACAAATTTAGAAAAAAATGAAACTGAGATTGCTGATGTAGAAGTAGGTGCGGCGGCAAATGAAAAAGAAACCATTGCTACCTATGCTGCTTTACTGCTCTGCTTGATACCTGGTTATTGGATTGTCCTTTATTGGTATGCTTTATACCAGCAATATTCCATAGAATATTCAGCTATTGTTGTGGGACTGATCATAATGATAATCGCCTATTTGGCTTTTATTTTTACTCAGGCCATGGTCAAACATATTATTTTATTCATTATAAAATAAGGTCATGGGTAAAATATTGACGGTAATAATCTTCATTTTAATGATCAGTGGTTCTATTGGGCCAGCGATTTATTTATTATTAATCATATATGGGTCTTTGGGACCTGAAGATATATTCTTATATACCGACTGGGCATGGGCCTTTAATATCGTTTTATTGATTTTAGGAATTTTGGCAGTGAAGCTAATGTTTAACACCAGTAAGGATATCAGTGGATTTATCATCGGATTATTTAAATAGAATAACGTGAATCATAAAAATAAATTTTGTCTTTGGTTGTTGGATACCTTGCAGAGAAAGCCATTGAATCTACAGGAAATTCAGGCAAAATGGTTGTATGCTAGTTGTAATCCTGATCAGGATGAGTTATCCGAAAGAACTTTCAATAGGTATAGGAGAATGGCTGAATCACAATATCAGGTCCAAATAAAATGTAATAGGAGTTTAGGCAATCGGTATGAGATAGAAAATAAAGAAGAAATCTTAAATGATCGGTTTCTAAGTTGGGAACTGACAAGTTTCCGGTTAGGGAATCTATCTAAGGAAATTAGGGATAAATCCTTTGTGGTCATGGATCCCGCACCTCCAGCAGCCGATCTTCTTGAACCTATACTGGAATGTATTGAAGGTAAAAAAATCATGAGAATGATTTATAAGTCCCATTATAAGGATGCAAAAGAGGTTTCATTTTATCCGGTTTTTGTGCGATTGTGCGGTCAGCGATGGTATGTTGTAGGTGTGAACTGTGCAGATTACAAAGAAAGGGTATATGCCTTTGAAAGAATTCAAGAATTAAAAATAGAATCTGAAAAAGATCCAAAAATTGTAAAGAAAAATATTAATATAAATCCCAAAGATTATTTTGCGCATAGTTATGGCGTAATTAATGAAGGTGAACCAGAACTCATAAAAATTAGGGCATTTTGGCCTCAGAACGCCTATCTAAAGGATGTTCCATTACACCATTCCCAAGAAATAGTTGAAGAGTGTGAGGGCTATACGGATTTTGAAGTATTTATTCGACCTACCTATGATTTTATACAGGCACTTTTGTCAAATAGAGAACAATTGGTCGTTATGGAACCTCAATCCTTAAGGTTGGAAATGCTAAATATTTTGAAAAATATGATTGGAAGGTATGGGGCATGAAGATGAAAAGGTTTTCTATAAAATTCAAAAGGATAACAATATCCTGACAGAAGAATTATTCAAGAAGAACTAAGGAAAATTCCTTTACGAGCTTAGCCCATACCTTTGTTTTTATATAGTATTTGAAATAAAATTTGATAATTATAATTAATTAAATTTATTTTTGATTCTGACTATTTAAAGAAATAAGATCCAAAAATCATGAAAAGAATTTTAATAGCATTGTTGGTTTCCTTGTGCGTGATAAGCTGTTCTGAAGAGCCTGAATTGCACCTGGAAAATATTGTTGGCCGATGGGTCATAGATAATGATAAACCAGCAATATTTATTAACCTGAAAAGTGACCAATCCTTTGAAATGAACGTGGATGTCCCTAAACCATTAAGTCTAAAGGGCAATTATAACTATGGGGACTATCTATTGACCTTGCGATCTACAGGGCTTGAAGCTATTTATGGTGTGACCTTCGTTTCAGATGATGAGATTATTTTAGATGAAGTTTCAAAAACAAACCTTCCAGATAAACTGAATCTGGTTAGGGAATAATTTGCTCATAAAGATTGTATTGGAAATCCTTGATCGTCCAATACAATCTTTCCGCTGATAAATGGAGAACAATTTACTGTGTTAATCTCCTCAGTTCAGGCATGGTGATTACCTCTTTGGAATATAGTGCTGGGACAAGATAGATCTTGTATTTTTTCTTCGACTTAAGCATTTTTGTGATGGCAAAATAGCCGTGATCAATAGCACTTATCGGGTATTTATGGAGCTCTGTAATGAAAAGTTTTTTGCCAATGATACTCTTTGATTTCTTTGACACATTTAAATCATCAATGGCATCTGATGTCATTCCTGCTGAAGTTATGATACTGGAAGCACCTACTATTTTAATGCCCGACTGGAGTGAAGATAGATCTGTGCCCATCATGGCTATACCGTAACCAAGCGCGCCTCCAATATCCCCAATTTGCTTGAGCCTCCCCAAACCAAGATTCCTTTTCTGTTCTTCAATCGTTGTAAATTCATAGGATGCAGGAATATTAACGATTAGGGTGTCCTGAATTTTTAATGTCGTAGAATCGTTGATAATGGCGATTTCAACTTTTTCAGAGTCTTCTTGTGCTGAGGCAAAAGAAGAAAGTAGCAGTAAAAGGCTGCAGCATAGTAAAGTTTTCATAATCAATTAGTTTTTGTTTATATGAATTTAGAGAGGCAGATTAAGGAAAATGACAATTACAGGTTAAGGGATTATGAAATAATTGTAAGGTTGGGTTTGCAGTAGTCAATGCGTGTTTTTTAGCACTATTTCTATTTTCGTTCTAACCTTTGGTTAAATGTTTGTAAAAAGATGGTTTCCTAATTATTTAAGGACTTAACCAGGGTTTTTTGGATAGCACAAATCCTAATTAAAAAGAAAAGGCTCACCAAATTTTATGGAGAGCCAAAAACTTTTCTCATCAATGAATTGATTATAGTTTATTCCTATTGCGAGAATAAGGCAATTCTTTACCTATGCAATCCTATTTTAGTCAGCCAAATCTCAACATCTTTATCAACCTGTTCTGCTTTGGATCCTTCCATGACGAAGAAAATCCCATCGCGTTCTTTACCACCTTGAGTGGAATATCCATCAACGATTCTGCTGTTTGTAGCTAATTGTTTGATAGTAGCCAGGCTGGTGCCAATTCCATATCCGGCATTCGTGTTGAAGGGAATAATAGTTTTGCCTTTTAAATCGTATTTCGAAAGAAAGCTTTTTATTGGAGGGGGAAGCTGCATACCCCATGTTGGAAAACCTACAAAAATGATGTCGTAAGATTCCAGATTTTGGATGTTTGTTTTAAGCGGGGGTAAATAGCCTGTTCTGTTTTCTTCAGCTACCTGATCGACCATGGTTTGATAATACTCTGGGTAAGGTGTTTCAATTTCAATTTCTACTATTCCACCGGCAGTTTTTTGTTGGATAATTTCTGCCAAGACCTTTGTGTTTTTTGTTCTTGATAAATAGACGATCAATATATTTTTATTTCCTAAGGAGTCCTGGTTTCCTGATAAAGTTTGCTCTTTGGAGGTAACAGACTCTTCAGCTCTTGTACAGGAGATTGAGGATAGGAAAATGCTTAGTATAAAACAGTATAGCATGTTTGTTTTCATCTGTATTCCATTGATATATGCAAACAAAGTTCTTAATAGTAGCTTACTAATTAGGTATACAGATTACGGAGATTGCTACCAATATTACCTATCAAGTACCAATATTGCATTTCAGATGTTCATGTTCGGGAAATTGTGCTGTCAAATGGCAATTGGGCATAGAGGTGGAGGTAAATTTATTCATCAGCATTTATCCTGCTAATGGAAAGGCGGTCCCACTCAGTTTTTTAGGTAAGAGATATTGCTTGTCCCGTTGAGAGATGGAGAATATATAGCTTTCATAAGTAAAAGCTTGTCAATCTATTTGGTAAAGGGAAAATAAATTTCAATTGGAATAAATTGTTGTTTTAAATCTATACTGTTATCGAAACAATATAAATATACTCATGAGTTTTCCATGTTTTTTAAGGTGGTGGTTAAATTCTAGCGAAATTGATTATATTAGGTTTGCAATATCCTAATTGTATATCACTATGGAAAACGATCAAATTAAGCAACCGTATTTTAAGATTGATGGTCAAGAATATACTATTCAAGCAAAGAAAACGAAATGGGTAATTGGAAAGTTAAGTAAAACCTTATATACAGAGATCAGCATCCTGAGTCAGGATGTGGAGTCTGATAAGAAGAAGGGTTTGCTGAATGATTTTTCCGATGATGGGATTATATCAATTGATTTTGAGGCTTCAAAAATTTTTAAGGATGGCGTTCCAACTGGAATATGTTCTTATGAAGAGGATAAAAATCCTGAGGATTATACCTATTTCCGTAAGAATGGATTGGAATATTTGCTGTTTTTTTATGGTACCATTGAATATAAGAAGGGTTGGGTTTTAATTAAGGGGGATTTAAAAAACCGATACGGTGATCCTTCTCCTAGTTTTCCTTTGGAAGCGGCATTGGAGTTTGACCCAGCAAGTTTAGATTGGAATGACTATAAATTTAAGAGTTTGGAGGAAACCGAAGGTGCAGATCCTCAAACCATTCGGCTACTGGAAATTACCAATCCAACTTTCAGCACCTTGCCTGAAAGTATTTATTCGTTTGAAAATTTGGAGTACCTAATCATTCAAAGAATTGGGAATTATTGGGATAAGGATAAATTGCCTTTTGCTGATTTTGGAGAAAGAATCGCCGAATTAAAAAACTTAAAACAGATAACCGTAAATCAAGCTGTGATTAGCAGCCTCCCAGAATCCTTTGCCAAACTAATGCAATTGGATCGACTGAGTATTATTGACTGTGAGCTAAACACCCTACCTGATGGATTTTGGAAAATGCCTAGACTGGAATATGTCCTGTTAGGGAAGAATAAGATCGAAAGTATTCCTGCAGACATTCAAATGCCTTGGTTAGAATATTTGGACATCGAAAATAACCTTCTCAAAACTCTTCCCGAATCGCTACTTCAACAGCCTAATCTGAGAACCATTAAGGCAAGTTTTAATCCCTTGGAAAATCTTCCTTTTGCCTATAATTCCTTTAAAGGCTTAGGTCTGACCATGGAGGAAATAAAACGACTCCTGGATACGACATATCCAGGTGCCGATGGAGGAGGAACGGTCAAATGGGATGAATCGATGTATAAAGCTGAACATAATAAACTATTGATTTCACCTGTAGAGAAAATTATTGACACGAATGATTTATCTGAATATAAGGAGGCATTAGTTTCCTTGGTAAAGCGAAGTGTAGGATTTAAATTGACCAGCGAAGAAGATTATGCTGAAGTCGGAAATCATCGGTTTGGTGGACAACCTGATTTGCCTGAAAATATTCCATATCCAACTTTCTATTCTGATTATAGAGAGCAAGAATTAAACTATGAATTCATAGCGCAAATCAATTGTGAAAGGATTGCGGCTCTACAGGATTATTTACCGCGAACAGGGACTTTGTTTTTCTTTTTTAAGAGTTTTCAGTTTTTTGGATCTGAAGATCAGGATATCGGAAAGGTCATTTATGTAGAAGACAATAAGGATCTGGCTTCTGGAAATAGATTTGATTTTGTGGAGGGAGATTTCTTTGAACTCATGGATGGGGAATACCAAGCCAATAAGGCTGATGCATTCCTGACGGTTTCCGCTCCTTCTTTTTATGCGAGTTATGTCAATAATTATCTTTTTGAAGGAAAGGCAGAATCTTTAAAAGATCAATATGATTTTACCTATGACCTGTATGAACCATTTGAAAAACCAGTGCTAGATCTGCATGGATTTGACCATGCCATGAATGCCTATGGTTTTACACAACATGAGTCTCCAGAATTACAGGCAGCCTTGGCCAGGAAAGGAGAGCCTCAGGATTGGGTTACCTTGCTATTAGTGGGGTCCAAGGGGAGTTTTCAATGGGGCGATGCCGGTGACCTGTTTTTTGTGATCCATAAAAGTGATTTGGCTAAAAAGGATTTCAGTAAGGTATTCGTGACCATGGAAAGTAGTTAGGGAAGGAGGGATGGAATAGTGAAATTACCATGCATAGCCTAATCCTACACCTCCAACCAATGATAGCCCAGAATCCTGTACATAACAAGGATTAATTGTTGCCTGAAAAGCGAATCCTTTTTTCAATGGCCTGAATCTATAGCCAATATCCAAGGAAGGGACTAAAATAACGCCCGATTTTTCGTATGCATTTTCATCCACTAGGGTCGTTGTAAGGTTGGCACCGAATAAAAAGGCTGATCTGTTTTTGCCTTTGACATAGTTTATTCCTAATGGAATGTTTAATTTAGAGTCCCAAAACCCTATTAATGAACCGGTTCCTATTCCAGCTTTGAATCCCATTCCTTCTCTGGAATCTTTCTGGAACCGCCTGTCAAAATTAATACTAGCCAGTAAACCAGAACCAACTGCTTCTGCGTAAATGAATTTCTGTCCCTGTGAATAGGATGGTTTTGCTGAACAGGTAATCATGATCGAAATGATTAGGAGTATTAAGCTGTTATGATTTTTCATGGTTCTGATTGGTTATTTAGGTATTGTGGGCTTATGATATTTTAATTCATAAGTTGTAGCTTATATATCGGTAAATGTTTAAAGGGTAGCCTATGTTTTGGCTATTATAATTGATTATAATTTAGTGTGTAATATGTTTTAAAGATAATTAATAGTTTTGATGTGAGTGAAAGATTTTGAGGTGGAAATCAGTCTACCCGCTAATATATTTACCATAAGGTATCTTCCTGAGAACAAAGGTTATGATAATTGAAGCTATTATGGTACAAATGGTTGCTAATGGAATCAGCCAGACTGTTCCCACCTGTTTTGCGATAATGGGATGGAAGTAATTCAGCGGTATGATATGGGCAAGATAAATTCCAAAGCTATACTTGTCGGTAATTGATACCCATTTTGGGACCTTTAGATCTTGCATGCTTTCCTTTACCCACAGGAATAAGCCGGCTGCTGCCAAAGCTGTTGAAATGAAAAGGTAGTTATAGAAAAAGGTATTCAGTTTGCTTGCGTTTTGATTGAGCAGATTGGTTCCAAAGCCTGCGATAGCGATCATCAAAAGATAGGTTAAGGCCCAAACTATCTGTCTGTTGCTGAATTTGAAAGTTTTGATGCTGAAGTAATACCCTAATACCAAATAGCCAATATAACCAGAAAAGAAGGTGAGGTCGAATTTCGGCATGTAGGAGTAAAGGGGTTTGCTCATGAAGCAAGAGGATAGGAGCCAGAGCACAAGGAACCATTCTATTTCCCGAGTCGTGGAATGGATCAGGATCTTTCTCAAAAATGGAATGGCCAAATAGGCGCCGATGATCATGTATAGATACCATAGATGCGCATTGGCTCCGTGCAAAAGCTTATCTACGATGATGGACCATATCTTTTCATTGGATAATTGGTCAAATTTCGTGTATCGGTAGAAATAATAGATTAGATAAATAATTGTCCAGAATAGAAAGGGATAGATGATTTTAGGAAGGCGTTTTTTGTAAAAAGTCCATGTGTCCTCATCTTTTGGAATTAATAAGGTCCCAGAAATAATAACGAAGATAGGCACTGAACATCGTGTAGCCGCATTGATCCAATTGGCATAATTCCAATCAAAGGCATTGGTGTCTATACGATTGAGGAAACCAGTGGAAGCATGAATAAGTACCACAAATATCGTCGCGATAACGCGCAGATAGATGAGATAGGGGTTTTTCTCGGCCATAGGGTAAAAGTATGGATATTTGGAGAAAAATTAAGTAGGTGATTCTAATTTAAGAATTACCCTTCTTTGAAAGGGTAAGAGGTCATCAGTTTAATAGGTTATCTTGTAGATCAATGTTAATTTATTGAAATCAGGGAATATGCTGGAAAGGCCTATGATATTCTGATTGATAGAAACCATGGTTGGGCGGGAAAGGTTATCGTAAGCAAGCTCATAAGAACTTGCTTTTTCCCAGTCTGGTTGGACTGCTACGTTTTTCTCTTTAAAAACATACGTGATGCTTTGAATAGGTTGTTTGGCCGTAATAATGTCTGATAGCTCGATAGGATTGAATCCCAGTTGATTATATAATTTATTTAAGAAATGGGCTTTATCTCCAGGTTTAAAGAAGATATGGGCTTCAATATCTTCAAAATTATTTGAGCCTCCGGTGCTCGGAAAAAAGTCATTGCTGCCGGAATATATTGCTTTTTGAAGATTGTCGGATTCATAGTAATATTTCATGGTTTTTTCAGCGGATAAAGTTGTAGTAATTCTCCCCGCAGCGTATCCAGTCACAATGGTTTTCCATGTCAATTCACTTGGGTTACGTTGATTTTCCAGGTATTCAAATTTGGCAATAACAGGTTTGTCTTTGGCGATATCTGTCGCTGCCGGTTGATTGTCCTGATAATAATAGTTTAAACGAACTTCTGCCAATCTTCCATCTGTATCCCAAATGTATCCGTACTCACGGATTAATTTATTGCTTTCATCGGTTAATGATCTTTTTTCAACCTTTCCTTGAGCGTTATAGGAAAACTTCTCTAAGCCATATCCAATTAACCTGCTTTTTTCATCATACTTTAAATCTACGGTATTACCAAATCCAGTGGATGCTTGGAGTTTGATGATTTCTAGCTTGCTGATCAGGTCTGATGGAGTTTCTTGTACGGTTTGATCTTTCTTGCAGGAAATTAGGGTTAATAGAAATGCTGCAAAACCTATAATAGTGGATGTGATTTTTAGTGTTTTCATAATTATAGTGTGAAAGGTCTACCGACGAACTAATTTATTAATAAATAAGGATAATTTTGGGTAAATCTTTTATGACCTATAACAATTTCTCTGAATCAATTTATTGCCCAGCATTTCGTGATTTCTGTTATCAAAAATCCTTTTAATTATGATGTGGAAAAATCGTATTTTAATATTGTCTTTAATTAGATTTTATAATAATGAATAGCATGCTTTTAACAATTTTGATCGTCTTAACCATTATCTTCTTAATTATCTCCCTGTTTCATTTGTATTGGGCTTTTGGAGGAACCGTAGGAAAAACCGAAAGTGTGCCGGTAACTGAAAAAGGAACTCTATTGTTTGAGCCTGGGTTCATGCCTTGCCTTGTTGTGGGACTTGGTTTCTTGTTTTTGATTTTTCTCCTGTACCTACCAAGTCTGGATTTAGTTTCTGACACAATTTCGAGTGGTATACTTTGGTTAGTAATGGTCGTGTTTTTATTGCGTGTAATAGGTGATTTTAATTATGTCGGCCTTTTTAAGAAAGTGAAAAACACGACATTCTCAAGAAATGATAATAGATATTTTGTGCCATTGTGCTTCTTGATCGCTTTATTGATATTGGTGAAGAATCTTGCTGATTAATGAATTGAGCTAAATTCAAGTAAAAAATGTTTATCATTTTACACTGTTTAATCGTGCTATCTAAAAGAATACTTAATAAATATCACAGTTATTGAAATTTTTGTGCCACTCGTCGTATTATGTTAAAAAAAACGACTATGGTTATTTCATACTACATTTATTATAAGATTAAATTCCTGGAATATTTTCCTAAACTTATTCTTGACAAAGTATTAATTCCATTGCAGGAAAGATATTATAGGAGAAATAATTATCGACTGCTTATTTGGTTTATTGGAAATTTCATTCAATTGGTCTATACAGTTCTCACTGAATTATTTGTAATAACCTACGGTAAGCCGAAGCATTATTTTCCTCAAATAGATTTCTATTCCAATACATCGCTTCAAAGTTTTTATAAAGGTCCATTTAAAATAAAATACCGGCATTTAAAGCTAGAATTGAACATTCTATTCTATGGTCTATTAATCTACTTTTGGGGAAATTAAAAGTTGGTAAGCATGAATAATTCAGTATTTCGAATGGTCAATAAATTGATAAAATTTTCAATACAATTGATCTATGCCTTGCCTTGGTTAATATTTGTTTTGCCCCTTTGTGTAATTAAAGTTCTATTCACTAACAAGAAAATTACTCATGATTGATTTATTATATTTTCATGGTTTGGGATCCAATAAGGAATCTAGAAAATTTAAGCTGATTAATAATGCCTTTGATAGTAGCCACAGTTGTTTTTGTGTAGAATGGAGGAATGATACTGATATATCTGGACTATTAACTGATTTATGGTCACTCTACAAGGACAAAGAGGAACTTGTCCTTATAGGTGATTCCACAGGCGGAAATTTTGCATACCAATTACGAGAAAGGTTAAAAGTCTCTGGAGTGAAAATTAAATTAGTCCTCCTTAATCCCTTATTAGACTTTTCTAACAGGATTGCCAGTTTTCCCTTTCCGGAGAAACTTGAAAAGAGTTTGGAGAAAATAAAGGAAATAGACCATTGTTTTCTTCTTCAGAGTAATCGAGATGAAGTCATTGATCATTCCCAAATGAAAATAGGCCCTGAGGTGGAGCAATTAATCATAGATGATACGCATCGGATCTTGACTTTTGAGAATTATGTTGATGCAATTAAGAAGTATATTGAAAAACATTAAGTTTTTATTAATGTAATTGAGGTTTTAGAAGGGATTCACTCAATTATTTAAAGTTTAATTCTTTGGAATAATTGAGGTAAATGTATCTCTGATCATTCATTCATTACTTCTGTCGAGCTATAATTACTAAATTATTCGAGTAAAATAGGATTTTACGGTTTGCCGTAATTCAATAAAAAATATTTTATTGAATTTTGTTTCATATTAATTATTAACAACCAATCAATTTCAAGTCATAAGTTAATTTCAACATGATTGTTTTGGAATATTTTTGAATGTAATTGTTAAAATTTACATCAAGGAATATTTGAATCTTTCATTGTTTGATAGTCGTAATTTCAAAAAATAATATCTTAAAAAAAGGATCAAATGGATGTAGATCAAATAAAAAATTTAGAGCGTCTTTTAAAGAAATTTAATAGAATTGGCAAATTAGAAGAAGTTCTTCCAACCTATCTGGATATTTCTGGCTTTCCAAATTTAGAGAATGTCTCAAGTAATATCTTGGCATTTTTTCTAAATACAAATGGAAAACATGGATTGCAGGATTTATTATTAAAATCTCTTTTGCAGACTATTAAATTAGAATCAATTGATGCTATGAATTTGAACGTTGTCAATTATTATAGAGAATATGTAATTGATGAGAGGAAAAGAATAGATTTAATAATTCTTGGAGAGAATTTTTGTATAAATATTGAGAATAAATTATTCCATCATCTTAATAATGATCTTTTGCTATATGAGAAGGAGGTAAATAGAAAATTTAAAAAAGATAAGAACATCCATATTGTACTCTCGCTAAAAAAAGAAAGTGTTGTAGGTAGTTTTATCAGTATAACATACGAAGAGTTTTTTGATAAAATAAAAGCCAATATTGGATATTACAGCCTAAAAGCAAATAAAATATATTTAAACTATTTACTAGATTTTATTCAAACTATAGAAAGTCATTATAAAATGGAAGAAATAAATAAAGAAATGTTCTCTTTTTTAGTGGAGAATGAACAGGAGCTTAATGAATTAGAAATTGAAAAAAGAAAATTAAGTGAGGCATTACTGCGTACTCTAAATCAAGTTAAGAATCATGTCGGTTTTGAGGCGGATAATGTAAAACAATGGGTTTATAATAAAAACTTTTTAGTTTACGATTTTACTATTAATGATTCCGTTATTGCTGTAAATATTGTTTTTGAGTATACGAAGGTTTCAATGTTTATCGGCGGTCGTTCTTTAAAGGCTAGAACCTTACTTGATAAGTTGGCAATTAAAAGGAACAATGAGCATGTTTTCAGGAGAAATGAACATCTAATTGTTTTTGAAGACCGAATTAATTTCTTCGATATTCCAATGGAAGAATACGGTGAAAAAATCAAAAATTATTTAAGTCAGGTCTATGTTGCTGAATTTACTAATCCAGAAATTTTGAATTAATTTCAGTAGTGTGTAGGATAAATAGTTTTTATCCTTACCAACATTGAATTTTATACTCATTGGAAGAAAGTTTTCTTCCTTGAATTCCAAATACAAAAGCTCATCGGGGGATGAGCTTTTCTGTTGTAAGACTAAAAATAGTTCTTAAGCTTCTACAATTTTTTCATAATAATGAAAAACTCTAACCAATCGTAGTATAATATGTTTTTCTTTTACCATAAAATATTAAATATGAAAATCATGTTGTTTAAAGTCATTTCAGGTGGTCAAACAGGTATTGATGAATTAGGATTATCACTTGCAAAGTTACATGGTATTTCGACCGGTGGATTCATGCCTCCAGGTTTCATGACAGAGGAAGGACCAAAGCCTGAGTTCAAAGAATTATATGATTTGGAAGAATTAGATTCTGGTATGTGGGCTAAACGCACTCGATATAATGTTAAAAGTTCCGATGGAACAGTAATATTTGGAAATATAGCATCCAAAGGAACTGCCTCTACTATCAATTTTTTAAACAAGTTTAAGAAACCATATTGTATTAATCCTAATGGAATAGAAATGATTGAGTTTGTGATATCAAATCAGATTGGAATTTTAAATGTTGCAGGAAATAAAGGGAGCATTTTATTAATGGAATATAGAAATTTGGCTCGTAAAAGTTTAATAACGCTATTTAATCAATTGTAAATTGATTATTCAAGATTTGGATGGATCACAAAAAATAAAATCTATTTAAGCTTTAGGTTATAAAAATTAAGGGTTACATTTAATCCGAAGGGATTGTTTCAGCCCCGCTACCCCGCATTCATCCCTGAAACCCCTACGGGTCGAACCCGCCCCTCACAATTTCTCATCCCTGCGGCCCACAAAAAAAGCCCATCTTTCGATGAGCTTATTTTCCTGTGGAGATGATGAGGATAAAAGTGAAATTATTAATTCAATATTGTTTTTTCTGGAAGGGTTCAATATTTAGTTAGGTTGGGGAATTTTATAATACATGAATAAATAATAAAGGTGGGGAATAAATAATCTGCTTAATGAAATATTATTTTTATGATGAAATATTATTTTCCAAGTGACGGTAAAGAAATTAAGATATTAGAATTTCTCGAAAGTAAATGATAAATTATCATTTTGAAGGAAGTTGGTATGTATGAAATTCTTTTTATGTAGAGTTTTTTCTTCTGTACCAAAGAAAACTGTTTTGATAAAAATTGCCACCATTTCTTTAGAATGGTGGCATTAAATTCTAACTGTTTTTTTATTTACTTATTAATACTACAAAAATATTAATAATTTGTTTAGAAATTGTTTTATCCATTGTGCATAGGAGCCATTTGATATTTTGGAAATTCTTCTAAATAAGAACATATTTGAATCCCTAGTCTATTTAAGAAGTCACAACTTAAATTTGACCAGGGATTCGATAGCTAGTGATAGTTAAATAATATTTTAATATTAAATTTTAATTCAAGCTAGTAATCTAAATTATATATAAAGAATTGAAAATACAAATTAGAAAACGAATCATTAAAAATGAGTTCTTTTAATTCGAACTAAATCACACAAGCATTTTCTTACTTTTAGGTTAGATAAATTCGATTGTGTATCGTTATCCAGTTAGTAATCCTTTTTGAATATACCTAAGGGTAGGTATATTCTTTGTTAGATAGTTCATTTAATTTTGGCCCAATTTACATACCTCAATAAATATTGAATATCAATTGTTAGTGGAGATAATATAAAAATAATCAATGAAATACTTTGATAGAATTGGCTCAAAATTTAACTATTACCTATGCAAATTGAAAGAATATTTTTGGTCCGCAGGCTTTGAAGTGGATAGAGAAAATAGGACAGTAAGATTATTTTTCTATGCATTTATCATCTTAACATTATTTTCTATGGTCATTATGGTAATACTATTAATTTGTCAATAAAGTTTATAGCCCTCATACTTCTTAAATATTTTTATAGTAGTATTGTTCATTTATAAGGCTGATTTTAGAGTTAAAAGATCAGAATTAAAAATATAAGTAATAATTCTAAAAGTCTTTTTATAAAAAAATCGCTTTAAATGAATTTTAATCAAATAATTGATTTAAAATGTGAATTTTATTATATTATTCCTGACAGCAGGATTCCTGCGTAAGCCATCTAAAACTTAACTTTATGAAAGCAATTATTATAACTTTATTCCTGATAATTAATATCTATCCAGCATTTTCACAACATGCAAATGTATTATTTGAAAATGTTAATTTATACGATTATGAGAAGGGCGCTTTATCAGGACCTTTTAACGTTTTAATTGAAGGAAATACCATAAAAAAAATTAGTCGTAGCAAGATTCCTGAAAATGGTAATAATTCTTTAATTATCCAAGGAAAGGGGAAAACATTAATTCCAGGGCTCATTGATGTTCACGTTCATTTAGTTTTTGGATCTTTAACCATGGGAGAAATGATGACAAATGACCTTTCTGAAGAGTTTGTTATTGAAAAAATTGGCTCTTCTTCGGAAAAAATGCTAATGAGAGGTTTTACAAGTGTCCGTGACGCTGGAGGGCCAATATTTCCTCTTAAGTTAGCCATAGACAATGGAAAATTGATAGGACCTAGGATATGGCCCTCCGGAGCAACAATAAGCCAAACCTCTGGACACGGAGACTTCCGTTCGGCGTCTGAACCTTCTAGACGTTTTACGGGGGTGGTTTCTCGGGCTGAAAGATTTGGAGCTACTTTTATTGCTGACGGTCGTGATGAAATACTTACAGCTGTTAGAGAGAATTTGAGATTTGGTGCAAGCCAGATAAAGCTAATGGCAGGTGGCGGCACTTCCTCGGCATATGACCCTATTGATGTAACTCAATACACCTTTGATGAAATGAAAGCGGCTGTAGAAGCTGCTGAAGATTGGGGAACTTATGTGACGGTTCATGCGTATACCCCGAAGGCTGTACAGCGAGCAATTAATGCGGGTGTGAAATGCGTTGAACATGGGCAAATGTTAGATGAAGAAACACTTAAAATTCTTGCCGATAAAAAAATTTGGTTAAGCCTTCAAAATTTGGTGGGTGATACCGATGACATGAGTGAGGAAAGAAAAGCCAAAAGGAAACCTGTGCTGGAGGGACAGGCCAAAGTTTGGCCCATGGCAAAGAAATTAGGTGTAAAATTGGCATGGGGAACTGATTTCTTGTTTGAACCGGAATTAAACGCTCAACAAAATCATTATATTTTAAGATTGCAGCAATGGTTTGAAAATTCAGAAATAATAAAAATGATCACAAAAGATAATGCCGAGTTATTGCAAATGTCTGGTTTGAGAAGTCCTTATTTAGGTAAATTAGGTGTAGTTGAGGAAAATGCTTTGGCAGATTTAATATTGGTTGACGGAGATCCTTTCAAGGACTTGTCGCTGCTGACTCAACCAAAAATGAAGTTTATTGTTATCATGAAGGATGGGAAAATATTCAAAGACATAAGTCATAGTGAAAAATGATTATTCATTAATTTAGGAACAATTAAATAATCATTTTTAAATTTAATTATTTGCTTTGGATTCGGTGACATAAAGGAAAACCCAAATGATTCAGTTATTTAATTATGGAATTAATGATCTCAAAATAAGGAATAGATAAGTATATATTAAACAGCAAAAAATCCCTCGTATTAGACGAGGGATATGTGTTAACCCTAAACTACTAATTAATAAAGTAATTTTACAAATCAATATTTTGGATAGCTAAAAATAAGCAGAAAATCAATTCAATCCAAAGGATTTTTATCTTTCCTAAAAATTATCAATATATTTCTCTATAAAGTTTCTTTTAGAGATGTCAAATTTAATTCATAATAATATATGTGTGTAATTTAATTTTTAAATTACTTTTACTTTTTAATATTAACCGGTCTCCGATTTAAAAAAAAGATTTAAAAATACTTTATTAATGTAGAAAAAATGGTCATTATCTTTTTCTCCTAAAATAATAGGTTGGATTCATATCATAGGTTTTTTTTATATAGTGAGCAAACTTAAAATAGCTTGAAAAACCTGCCAATTTTGCCAATGAGGTCAGATTTAATTTTGAATTTGGTTCAAATTCACCAATCATATTCTCAATAAAACTAAGTCTAAGGTCGTTTATGTAATTTGGGAAGCTTTTGTTTAAATTTTTATTGATAACATAAGAGATATATTTTCTATTAAAACCTAAGGCTTTTGCTAAATGTGCTAATTTAATATCTCTTTGTATAAATCCATTCGTTTGTTCCCAATCCTTTAGTAATTCTAAAATTCTATTCTCAATATCAGGGCTTAAATAATCATTTTGTTTATTTTGAAGGTCCAAATTATTTTCCATGTATATTATTTTTAAGGTCAAATATAAAGGTTAACAAAATATATTAAAACAATTAATTCAACATCAGTCCCTTTATTAAATATATATTGAGGTTAATGAACTTAATTATCAAATACAAAAAGATATAATTATTGGCAATTGATATAGACAATATTAAAAAATAATAATGAAACTACTAAATGCACTTTTTACTCTAAATGTTTGTTATACCTTAAAAGAAGATGAATTGAAATAAAAGTATGATGTATTTTATAGTATTTTAAATATGATTTATTTTACCATATTATCCATTTTTACAATAAAAGGGTAACGAACGACGAATATGATTATACAAATAAAATTTTAATGAGCTATGTTTTTTTGAAATTTATACCAATTTATACCATTAAAACTTGACCAACTTAGTTGAAAATTCCATGTAAAATAAGGTAAATTCATTATCATGACTATTTTATTGAGTAATATCTTTTATATTTATTAATGCATTTACATCAAACTTCGGATTGTTTTCTAAATGAAATGTTTGATTATAATCGTCATTGTAATCATGAATTGATTAAATTATTCTTGCTTTATCAAGATCAGGTTTCAGAACAATCAATAAAACTTTTAAGTCACATATTGAATGCACATCGAATCTGGAATAACAGAATAATGCAAAATAATGAACATTGGGAAATCTGGCAAATACACTCTGTACCTATGATGGGTGATTTAGATGAATCTAATCATTCGATATCAAAAGATATGCTGCTAAAGGATAATTCTTTAAAGATGATTGATTTCCAAATGAAGGACAATAATGATTATAGTTGCATGATTAAGGATATCATGTTTCACATTATTAACCATTCAAACTACCACAGGGCTCAAATTGCTACTGAACTTCGTAAACAGGAAATTGAACCAATACAGACCGATTATATAAAATATAAATTGTTGATTTGAAATTTCCTTTAATTGATTGATGGCAGTGTTCTTAATATTTAAAAATCTGGAAATAATTTATTAAACTCAGCATTGGATCTTCTTTTATGAAAATGAATTTGAATCGAAAGGTATGTAAATTATCATGAATAGTTTTTCTAAAATCGATTTTTCATTGTTAATAATTTTCGTTCCTACTAATACTTAATTCGGATTATGAGGATTGTTTCATTCAATGACCTAATACATAAAAAAAACCTGACAGATCGAGGAATTGTCAGGCTAAGGCGTAATATTTAGAGTATGTCGTTCTAAAGGAGCCTAAATATAATAAATATAAAAGACCAATGAAATTAAATTATAAAAAATAACCCAATGGACTACTCCATTGGGTCCTACCAAATGTAAATTATGCAACTAGCTATTTATACAAATATAAATAAAATTACAGAGGTATTGTTAACATTTCCATTATTGAGAACAGAGCTTGTGAACAAAAAAGTATAGTTATAATTTGTGAAATAATGATTAATATTTCATTGGATCTTTTGTCCTAACTTTTCTTTAATATATGTATCGTAAGAATTCAATATATTTAAAACTTTATAAATTAGAAAAGAATGAGTTTTTGAAAAGTCATTTTTATTAAAAAATTGGTAAGACTTAATGTGTTTAATGATGGAAAAATCAGAGTTATCGGCAGAAAAGGAAAAGATTTTCGAAATTATTTTGATTGATGATGATAGTATATTTTGCTTCCTTGTTTCAAAAATGATTCAATCATTTACCAACATGAAGGTTGACCTGAAAATTTTTTCAGATGGAATTATTGCTCTTAACCATCTAAATGCGCTCCATATCAAGGGAGTCGCGTTTCCAAATGTTTTATTAGTGGATATTAATATGCCACTAATGAATGGCTGGCAGTTTTTGGAAGAGCTTGAAAGCATGAAAATCTTTGTTGGAATCGATGTACCAAGGGTCCTTATCGTAAGTTCTTCTGTAAGCCAGGAAGACCTAGCTCGTGCAAATAAAATTCCTTACATAGAGAGGTACTTGACAAAACCCTTTACCGCAGAGCAACTTTTTCAAGCATTAAATGTGTCCAATTGAATGGCACAGAATAATTAAAAGTTTATAAGATTTGGTTTAAATAGTGGTTAAGATAAGATATTTTCAACACACTTCTCTTTTGGTTTCTATAATTAATTAATTCATTTTAAAATAATGTTTGTGATTTGTTGTAATTAATCATATGATCATTTTGACTTTTCTTCAATTAGCCACTTTGTTAATTCTCTGTATAAAATTGAGATACCATCGGAACCCTGAGGTACTGCTGAATGAATTGATTATTAGATTTGATATTGAATACAATCTGAAATTTTAATCTCGTTCTGGTTAATATTCCTTAAAAGAAATACTTTCTGGAAGGATTTTGAACTAAAACTTTAACCCTTATTTATTTCTATGGAAAGGACCAAACTTTCGTTAGAATAGCCCGAATTTGGCATTAAATCTGAAAATTTATATATTTTTGCTTTTCCGTGGAAATTCCAAAAATTATGAAAGATGAAAATTATAGTCTAGAAAATTATAAATTAAGGGAGAGGATCCTTGAGCTAGAATCAATTATTTCCTGCTTTGATGATATAGTTTTTGTGGTCTCTAGTGACGGTACAATTTTGGATTCTTGGACTCTTCAACCACAGGAACTTTTTTTTGACCGTGATAGAATTTTGAACATTCCGATTGAAGACCTTTTTCCGGAAGAATTTGCCTCAACTATGGTGGATATACTTGAAAAGACCATCAGGACGAAGAAGAGTCACCAAATAATTTATCAATCGCCTGTAGAGGCTTTTAAGGGAAGTTGGTTCAGATTGAAGACTAGATTTATGGAGAACTTTCCTGGAAAAGTGATGGTTGTTATTTCTAATATTACCAAAGAGATCGAACTTCAATACGAGGTTGAAATGGAAGAAGAGAAGTTCAATCAAGCTTTTATGCATTCTTCCATTGGAATGCTCTTGTTGGACGGAAGAATGAGAATTGTCGAACAGAACCGAGCTCTTTTGGAAATGTTAGGGATGGAGGATGAAAAGACTTTCCGGCACAAGGGATTTTCTGATTACATCCATCAAGACCATATTAAGGAATTAATGGTCGCAGTTACGGATTTAAGGTTGGGAATTGTTCATAAAGCTGTTGTTGAAACTAGGGTTTGTACTAAAAATGGAAAATACTTATGGTGCTTAATTTCTTTTTCTTCTGTAAAAGATCAAGACGGACAGGTAACTTATTTTATTTGTCAAATCCAGGATCTTTCTGATTTCAAGGAAATTGAGAAGAAATTAAAATTCCAGAATTCGGCCCTTGAAAAAATAAATTTTGAATTGGAAATAAAGATTAAACAGCTTGAAACGATAAACCAAGTGCTTGCACATGATTTAAGGTCGCCTCTTGCAAATATTGAAATGATTACCGAACAATTAAAAACTGGCACTAAGTCTAGGCAGGATCGGAAGTACCTAGACATGATTTTATTGAGTGGTAACAAATTCAAAAATCATTTGGGTAGGATGATTGATTTTTTGGAAAGTTTGGATTCCTTGGATCATAAGTTTAAATGGAATGAAGTTAATTCTATTTTTAAGGACTCTGTAAATGAATTGGAAAAGCAAATAAAATGTAGTGGTTTCAATATTATTAAACAATCACAACGCACAATGTTTTTTTTCCCAATGAAATATTTGAAAACTCTTTTTAAATATGTCATTTTGTGCAGCATAAAGGAAACGGGTAGTGAGAATAGGGCATCGCTATTGTTTAACGAATCTGAAAAAACACTGAAACTCCATATCAAATCCAATAACCAATCTGAAATGGATCCATATAATTATAATGTTGCGGCAGAAAAATTAAAAGAAGTAATGACCGTGGATTTTTTCATAGCTAAGCACCAAGTATTATCCGTAGGTGGGTCAATTAAATTTTTACAACCCGATTCACAGAACTATATTCTAGTCATCAAAATGCCTGATAATTACGTGGCTTAATGTTTAAAGAAGAGTTTGTTGGCTTACTATTTTGATGGATATTTTCCATAAAATAACTCTAAAAATATGAGGGTGTTACATTTTTACCAAGTGTAATTTTCAATTTTTTTGTATATCAAAGTATAAAGATACCATTTGAATTTTCTTACTAGCGAGCTAAGGTGTGTGTTGGTTAAATTTCACCATTGCCCCATATTTTTTGCTTTTTTTGCAAAAATATTGATAATCAGTTCGCAATTATTTATTTTGCAAAGAAATCACCATTAATAAAACTATTAATTAGTTATGAAAAATTACAATAAGGGTCAAAATCTTTCTAAGGTTTACTCCCCTCCAAACCAAGATTATTTGGATATTTTACAGATTCAAGCATTGAAAATAGGGGAGTTAGCAGGATCCTTAGAAGGGGAAAATTAATAATTGAAGGTTTAGGAAAGTGGCCAGAATTAATTAGATTTGAAGTTCATAGGTTTCAAGAGTCCATGCAGCGAAATGGAGAGAGTATTCCACTTCTGTGAAATAACTTATGTTTTATGAATTATAGTGAATATTTAACATAGTTTAAAAAAGAATATTTATCTTCGGATTTTTAAAACGTAGGTATTACATTTATTGGAATGAAAAGATTTTTATATAGGAATTGTAAAGCAACTCTTTTGTTCATAGGAACTTTTCTCATCGTATTCGGTCTTCTCATGCATTTTATTAAATAATCTGCTGACGGAATTTAAAACGATTATGGCTCCGTTCATATTTTTGGACAAGATATTTTCGTAATAATAGTGGTATGGGTCATTATTCGACTCGTTATCAAATATAAACTTCAAACTTTCAAAGAATATATATTCTAAAATATATAGTGATTTTTTGAAGATCCTAAGTAGACCATCTCAATTATAAAAATTTATCTAATTACTTAGCTAATAGTTCCCAATGAAGGTGCTTCACTACCATTAGCAAAAATATTGTCACGTGTTTATTCCATATGAAAATAACTATTGGCCCCTGAAGGTTGGTAAAAAACTAGATTTAATTACATGATTGATGTGGAGCTAAGATTGAAAAAATTCAAGAAAATAAATGATCATGGATGGTAAAAAGAGTAATAGGAACTTTCAGTGTTTATATTGGGTATTTTTGTAATGTTTTGATTAATTCTTGATATTTCAGGTGAATCTAAAAAGGCTAACTTCTTTTGTTTTTCAATTGAAATAATTGGTTATTAATGCACATATATTTTAAGGTTAAAGAAAAACAACAATAAAGGTCCAATAACTGGATTGATATTGGACCTAAACTGAAATAATCAGAAAGCTTTGAAGATTTAAATATAGAAAAAATACAACATAATATCTTTAGTAAAAAGTCCTATCTATTTTAATTATATTCCCGTTAGTTGATAAGATTAAACAAAAACTGGACAACCTAAGTAGGTAATATATGCAAAACTTAAAATAATCTTTGATTTCAATCCTCTACTTTCATCTTGTCAAAGTTTCAGATTATTGATAAACTGAATGGAATTTGCCGCATAGTTCTTTATTTAAACCTAATGTGTATTGTTTTAATAAAATTATGCCATAAGGCTTTAGGATTAATTAGTCTTATATCTATTCATCTATTCTAACTCCCAAAATTCTATAGTTTTAACGGATTACGGCTCTCGTAAGATTTTAATAAATCGTAAAAAATATTTGAATTTTGCTGAAATAATACTTTATATTTGCAACTGTTTATAATTGGTCTAAATAAAAACAATTGTTTCATTTATTAGGTAATTTGAATGTAAAATAAGATTGATACAATTCCTATTTAAACAAAAGAGCGCCATACGTAAGACGGTAATCTTCGTATGACGCCTTCTTAAACCAGCGGTAACTAGTTTAAGAATCCATACTCATTCGTATGGGACCTTCAACATGCAATTATGGAAGGACATGCAATATAGGAAAATTCAAACAAATCTATAGCTGTTTGATAATTTGTCGTATGCTGTCCTTTCATATTCTTCAGATCGATTATTGATAATCTCAATGAAGAATAGAGAACAGATAATTAACAATTAAACGTAAAAGAATGCCAAAGCATTTTTTTTAAAAATTACAGAACGACAAATTCTTATAAAACATGAAAACCATAAAATTATTAATTATTTTTTTTGCCATTTTCGGATTTAAAATGGTTAGTGCCCACTCCCTGTGGATTGAAACAACACCTTTTGGCGAGAAGAATAAAACCCAAAATGTTAGAGTTTATTTCGGTGAATTCATTCATAATTTTATTGACCCAATCGAGAATTGGCATTCAGATGTTCACGAATTTAAATTATATCCAATTTCACCAAGCCAGCAAACAACAGCAATCCAAGCAACTGAACATCCAGATTATTTTAGCGCAACTATTTCTCCAACCGAAGAAGCTGTTTATATCCTAAAGGTTGGACATCCAGCAAAAGAGGTCTTTGGAACATCAGCTTCTGAATCTACTGTAAATTTAATAATTCAAGAAAGGAGAAAGTCAGAAACTCTCAACGAGCTATCGTCGACTTTAGATATTGAACCAAAGTATCACTATATAAAGGATGTTTTCCAAGAAACTAAACCCAAAGATGGACCATTTTTAGATGCTAAAGGAGATGTGGTATTTCCTAGTGGATGGATTAAAAAGTTCAAAGAAAATGGCAAAGGAAAGATCTGCTTTAAATCTCTAAAAGCCGGAAAGTACGAGGTTGCCGAAACGGAGAATACAAAGAAAAACAGGTGTAGCAAATCCATCGATAAGCATTGGAGCACAAACACTTCATTAATTCTTGTTAACTAACACAAACAGCACGAATTTCTAAAAACTTAACAAATGAATTTATTTGGTTTAACGTCGCTGTTAATCACTGATATTAATCTTAATATACAAGTGCTTAATCGATTTCGCAGAGAGCTTATCTTACTCTTATTTTTGCTCTTAAGCAATATGGTCCACTCACAGAGTAACTTCAGCCTAACCGGGACCGTTAGGGATAATCATAATCGAACCATTGAAGGTGTTACTATTCGATTAGCGGGGCATACGGTCCTAACCGATAGTTACGGCAATTTTAAAATTGAAAAAATCAAAAATAGCCCTTTTGAGATTATAGCTAAGGCGATTGGGTATGATATCTTTAAGAGGAAGATTGAGATTAAAGAGGGAAATAATCATCTTGATATTTTACTTTTTGAAAAAGACCAAAAAATTGAAGAAGTATCAGTGACTGGGTTAACCAAGCCCCAGATTACCAATCGCATGGCCTTTAACGTGACATCCATTGATGCTAAAAAGTATTATAACAGTACTATAAATATTTCTGATGCTTTAGATCAAGTGCCTGGTGTACGTGTCCGAGAACAAGGAGGATTAGGGTCAAATCTGAATTTAGCAATAAATGGATTTTCAGGAAATCATATTCGCTTCTTTATTGATGGCGTGCCAATGGATAACATGGGATCCACCTTTCAAATGAACACCATTCCAATCAATTTAGCGGAGAATATTGAAGTCTTTAAAGGTGTAGTTCCAATTTGGTTAGGATCAGATGCACTTGGAGGTGCTATAAACATAGTAACTAATAAATCTAACAGGAATTATATTGATGCTTCTTATTCATATGGATCATTCAATACCCATAGGACTACAATCAATACAGCAGTAACGAATAAGAGTGGGTTAACCTTTGAATTAAATGCCTTTCAGAATTATTCTGACAACAATTACAAAGTATTCATTGAAAAGCATAATAACAGGAGAGACAACTACGCAAATGATACTGAGGTAGAGCGATTTCATGATCAATTTCATAACGAATCTATCATTGCAAATTTTGGTTTAGTTAACAAATCATTTGCAGATCGGTTGGTATTTGGGATTACCCTTGGTCATAACTATAAAGATATACAAACTGGCGCCAGGATGGAGTCGGTATTTGGAGCCTGGCATCGAAAAGGAAATATTGTAATGCCGAGTTTGAGATATAGCAAGAATAACCTTATCAAGGGATTAGATGTTATGTTGAATGCGAATATAAACCTGGGAGCGGAACAAACTATAGACACAGTTGCAAAGCGATTTGATTGGTTTGGGGACACACATGCAAACCTTCCATCCACATCAGGAGAGCGTTCAAGGACCATGTATAAATACAAGAATAGGGATGGTATTATCACGGCAAACGCAAATTATAATTTAGGTGATAAGCATGTTTTTACGATCAATAATGTATTCAACACATTCAATAGAAGTGGTTCCGATGAATTAAATCCTCAAAACAATGAATATGAATATGCCAAGCTATCACAAAAGAATGTATTAGGTTTTGGCTATCAAATAAATGAAGAGGGACGTTGGAGTGCCAATATTTTTGGAAAATTTTTATCTCAAAATAATAAGAATGGTAATTCAAGTTCTGTCAATTCAAGTCTGTTCGGTTACGGAACTGCGTTATCCTATTTCTTAGATACCAACTTACAATTGAAGGCAAGTTATGAGTTGACCAACAGAATGGCGACGCCATATGAATTGTTTGGGGACGTGGAAAACCAAGACGCGAATACAAATCTAAAACCTGAGAGCAGCAATAATATCAACTTTGGTATTATGTATCAATTTGATATAGATAGGGACGATCATTTTGGGATCACTGCCGGGGTGTTATATAGAAATTCCAAGAATTTTATTTACCAGAGATTAAATCAGAATCAGAGTAAGTACATGGCTGATAACCGTGAAGGAGTACGAACATTAGGTGCAGATTTTGAGTTGCAATATTTCCATAAAAAATGGTTGTCAGCATCTACAAGCTGGACCTATCAATATTTGCAGAATATGCAGAAATATGAGAATGGGTATACTGAGGTGAGCCCAGTTTATAAAGATCAAATGCCTAATATACCTTACTTATTTGGGAACCTAGATCTAAACGTTCATTTGCCAGTTTTTTCTGGTTCTGGAGATATGCTTAAAACCGGATACAACCTACAATATATTCATGATTTTTATCTGTATTGGCCTAGTCGAGGAGAGACCAAAAATACGATTCCTCAACAGTTGAGTCATGATTTTAATATTGTTTACAGCTTTAAAAAAGGCCGATATAATATAGGGCTTGAAGCAAGAAATATTACGAACGAGCGATTATATGACAATTTTAGTATGCAAAAACCAGGACGAGCATTCTATCTGAATCTACGATACTTTATCAATAAAAAATAACAATCTAATTAAAAAATAATTCCACATGAAAATTAAAAATTTATTATTCACGGCCTTTACACTAAGTACCATTGTTGCTTGTACAAAGGATAAAACAGAACCTGCGGCGAAAGGTAATTTTATTGTTGCTGTGACACCTGTTGCAGAAACTGGTGTTGCAGATTATCTACTTACAACAAGTAGTTTAGATACCGGCAAGGTATCCACTGCAGGCAGAGGAGTTGAGCAAGACGGAACCTATAGATACTATGTTACGCATAACAACAAGTTTTTTAGTATGCTTTATGGACAAGGGAATCCTGGAGCTGTTACGGTTTACAATATCCTGGATGGTAATCTGACCAAGCTAGCAAACTCGGTCACGGAAACAGTACAAGCATTTGCTCCAGTAAATGATGATATCTTGATGATGAAGATTTCAAGAAGTATTACTAATCCAGTAACGAACTGGTATCAGTTTAATACAAACACGCTCAGCATTTCCAGCCAAGGGAATATCAATACAGCGGAGTTAAATAACAATGGTGAACTTGCTTTCTTCAGTTGGATTAAGCAAGTAGGTTCAAAGGTCTACGCTCCTTATTTTTCTGTAAAGGGATGTTGTTCAGCGACCTTTGGAACTGATTATCCTAATCAGGCTTGGGTAGCAGTTTATTCCTATCCAAGCATGAAGCTTGAGAAGATTATTAAAGATGATAGAACAAGCTTTATTGGAAGGTATTTTACGGATGGTTTGGAACTTGTAGAAAATGGAGATATATATGCGTTCTCTGCATCTGTAGCAACATCTATGGGAACAAATGCTACGATGAACAGTACAAAACCTTCGGCAGTAACGAGAATTAATTCAGGAAGTACAGAATTTGACAAATCATTTTATATCAATTTCGAAGAGCTATCCGGCGGATTAAATATTACTAACTGGTTATATGTTGGGAATAACAAGTTCATTACTTTTTCAAATACTAAAGATGCTAAAGGTGCATACAATATAGGAAATATTATTGGTGTTCTTGATGTATCTGCAAAAACTTGGAAAGCAGTTACCGGATTACCAAAGACTACAGATGTTAAGGGAATTACAGGTAATAATTATTCAGATAGAGCTGGCCGATTTGGCTATGTCGGTGTGAACTTAACTTCTGGAATAGGTTATGTATATAAAGTGGATGTAAATTCAGCAACAGCAACACAAGGTCTAAAAATTGAGGGTGGTACATTAACCGCAATAGAACATTTAAATTAAGCTAATTATCAATCATTTATTGCCTATCTGTAAGGACTAAAATTTATAGATGGGCAATATTATTCTCTATCAATTATGTATAGCATTATTTTAGGAATGATCTTAGTTGCCGCTTTTATTTGGTTTAATACGAGTAAAAAGGTAAAGTTTCCTAAGCGTACAGCATGGCTCGAAAAAATAGTATCCAATAGGAGGAGAGCTCAAATTATATGCACAATACTAACTATTTTTAGTCTACTATTCATTGTTTGTCTACAAGGCATTGGGGCGGGTATTTTTGCCTGGATAATTTATTGTATGGGACTACTCAGTTTAGTAGTCTTGCTTTTTCCTTATCAATACATTAAGTATAAACATGTGCTTTTTCTAATTATTTTTTGCCTTATTCTTGAACTAACCTTTACCTATATATCATCACAATAAAGCCATGCCAGCAAATAAAAAATATTTAAGTAGTCCGTTCCAACGGTTTCTAAAAATTTCCGCCGGATTTATTGGTGGATACTTAGTGATGATTAGCTTTCATTTGTTTTTGACTTATCTCTTTGAGAAGAAGAATGTCATTGTTACAGCAGGCATTACAGGTTACATATTGTGGGCCACGTTACTTTTAATTGCTTTTTTAGCTAAAAATGGTTGGAAAATATGGTTTCTATATCTTCTGCTAGCAACACTATTTTATCTTCCATTTTTAATCAAGTAAATCTCAAAATGAAAATTAGAAACTATAATATCTATTTTAATACACACACCATTTCAGGAATAATCATCTGTGCTCTCTTGTATGTTATTTTTTTTGCAGGTTCATTTTCATTTTTCAAGAAGGAAATTTCAGCCTGGCAAAACAATATCAGTTTTTATAATCAAAAAGTTGAAGCTCAGCAATACAGTGATTTTTTAGATTCTGTTTCCAATGGTTACAATTTACAAGGTAGAGATATTATCTTTTATCTTCAACAAAATGGGGCAAAGGGATATGTCAATTTTAGTGCATCTAAGGATACAATTATTAATAAGGAAAACTTAGCTGCACAAGCGAAGAAACCGGAAGGAGCTATTAAAGGTAAAGGAAGGCGCGGCCGTGGGGGAGATGGTGATAGTAAGTATTTAAATCATGATTTTATACATAATAAAACCGGTGACTATTCGGCAAACTATGATATGGGCGAATTCCTGTACCGCCTACATTTTTTGGCTCAATTAAATGAGGTCCCTATTCGAGTGGGAATAGCTCCTTTTGGATATTTAATCGCTGGAATTACATCTTTCCTATTTCTATTTGCTCTAATCACTGGATTATTGCTCCATTGGGATAAAGTTGTCTCAAATTTTTTTGTTTTCCGTCCGTTTAATAAATGGAAAACAGTTTGGACAGATATGCATACAGCTTTGGGCGTGATTGGATTTCCTTATCAATTCATGTTTGCGGTTACTGGGGTGGTTTTGATCATAAATACAGTATTAATTACCCCTTTTGCCAACGTTTTATATGAAGAGAAAACCGATAAATTGTATGAGGATTTAGAAACCATCCATACTTATCCATTAGAATACAGCTATAAAAAATTGGAAAAAGAGTTTAGGCTGTCGGATTATTTGGAAAAAGCCAAGAAAAAATGGCCCCTGAGTGAATATAAACGTATAAGCATCAAGAATTTTGGAGATGAAAATATGTACCTAGTAATTGAGGTTGAACCGCATTATAACCGGAGTTTTGCTGGCTCAGGCATTCTGGCTATTCAGGTTCTCAATAATAAGGTTTTGGAAGAAAAATCTCCATATACAGATGTTAACTACATCAATCGAGTCCGTAGTTTGATTTATCGTTTACATTTTGGGGATTTTGGAGGATATCCTGTAAAAGCTGTCTATTTTATATTGGGTGTCTTGGGGTGCTTAGTGATAGTATCCGGGATATTGATATGGTTAGTAGCCCGGGATAAAAATAATGTGATCCCAAGGAAGAGAAAATTTAATTTTTGGACCGCTAATGTATTTTTGTCCATTTGTTTGAGTATGCTGCCTGTCACGGCTTTTACTTTTATTGCCATAAAAATAGCCTCTCCTGTTACACAGGAATTTATATATGCATTTTATTTTCGATCGTGGCTAATAATTTCTCTATACTATATCATTCGCAGGAATTTGAACCGGACGAATAGAGAAACCTTGTTTCTAGGGGCTGTCGCAGCCATACTAGTACCCATTGTTAATGGAATAAAAACCGGATGTTGGTTTTGGGATAATTTCATAAGTGGAAAGATGGATTTGTTCATTGTAGATTTTCTATGGTTATTGTTGGGAATAGTAAGTTTATCTGTATTCATGTATTTACTGTCCTCGAAAAGGGTTGGAGATGTTTCGCATCCAGTTCAATACAATTTAAGTCGGAAGGCAAAATAAGGCAAAAAAACTATTTTACCTTACAGATTATTAGCTAATAACTTGCGCTCGAAATTCCATTCTCCTACAATTAAAACAGCTAAAAAAGTTAATTGAGAATCCAAAATTTAATATATGCTTATTGCCAGCTTTTGCTAGAATTCTGTTATGATATTTTTTTAAGGGTTTTTAATGAAACTACTAAAAAAGATAATAGAATATTATCCTTACCAATTTTCGGGTTAAATTTGGATTTGAGGAATTTGACTATTTCTAGGAATAAAAAAGCAGTTAAATTGTTTTTAAACAACCTATGGCAGTCAACGAAAAATTGATCATGTCCGAAAACTCTAAAATTAATATACAAAAAAGCCCCAGCTCTATGACCTAGCCGGGGAAATTGATTGGGCTAATATGTGATTTTGTACTGCTTATTTAAAATTAATTTAATAGATATAACAATCAGAAATCCAAATAGGTTTTAGAAAATTCGAATTTTTATCTCTTGATGATAAAGTGTAGCTTACGTGATTTTTTTAAAGTGATTTAATTGAAAAATAATAATATTGATAATCAACAATCTAGGTTACATGTTTAAACATCAGTACATTAAGTAATTGTTAACGAAGAAAAAATCGATAATTATTTTATAAAATTGCATCAAAATATACTGAGATGTTTGTAAATGGTTCAAAGAAACAAAAAATAGATTTCCTTAATGATTTTTACAAAACAAGATACGAGGAAAGAAATTTTAAATTTAGACCGGTAGAAATTAACTCAAATGTTAACTCTATTCTTCTTGAGGAAATGATTCATGATATTTCTCGGTATACAGAATTTAGAGCGATGAAATTTTATGATAAAGAAGGAGTCTATTTTGTGATCTGTAAATTATAAGGTCCATAAACGGGATAGGATATTTCTTTACATATTTTTCCAAGAGTAAATGGTGAGAAGGATTTCCACATATTTCTTTTTTGATTTTATATGAGTGAGATTGTTGGCGACTGTAATAAATCATCACGTTTTAATCTAGAGAAATTCTCAATATATCGCAAATAGTTTGATGAATTCGAATCCTTTACTCCCGAAGGAAAAGAGGTATTAACCTTAACGTCTCATGATATTTCTAAAATTGAGCAATCAGATGAATTTTTATTGATTTATTTGGTTTTTATAGTTTTTCCATTTTTTTTATAAACCTTAAACTTGTATAAAAAGATAATTTAAATCAACTGAATCCCCAAATTGAAGTGTATTTTAAGAAACAGTACAGAAATAGACATAACAAGGCTTGAACAATTTTAAGAATTGATCAGATCGATTAGGAATCATATTTTTTTTGTCAAAATTAATAAATTGAGTGTACATATAGGATTTCACCAATTTCAATTTAAGTTTTAAACTATACGAGGATTTAAGAGGAATATGTGTATAATTGGGTTAATTAAATCAAACCGAAAAATCATTTAAAAATCAGGTAATCATCTTGCATCTCATAAGCTTTTGGGATATTTTTTGGATTTTTCCTGCGATAGGAGCTACCAAGCATTAACTAGCGGTCAATATAAACATTCTTAAAGAAATACTTAAATATGGTATCAATAGTAATAGTTCCTGTTTAAAAAATCTTTTTGAATGTACAAGGATCATTTAATCTGTTCAAGGGAAATTTACCTATGAAATTTTTGGCATGTGAAATAAGTTCAAATCCAATCTTTTCCATTACTCCATTAATATTAAAAAGTATTTTTATTGTCAAATTTCAATATGATAATCTGGGGTTTTTGCCCTATCTAGATGCAAAAAATATACTTTCAAAATGTCCTATTGTAGGTGAAGGGTTGTTAAGTTTCTAACTATTGAAAATGTTTCTAGTTAAATCTTATCAATTGATGGGGGATTAAATGAAAAAGATGTAGATAAATTACAAAAACCCAATAGAAATATATCTATTGGGTTAATAAAAACAATTCTGGTACTTATGAGACTATGGAATAATCTTATATGGAAGTAAGATAAGGCAAATAAATGAAATAACAAAAGTACTATGATCATATTAAGATGAGTCCTAGCCTAATCATAAACTTAAGCCTACTAATTCCATTATGAAATAATATACGCTTTAAATTATTGGACAGTATCATGAGGCTACTTGGTGAAAACGATTGTGTTCATAAAGAGCAGAGGGTAAGGTGATTAAGAGCTCGACCTTTGAGAGGTATCAACATAAAATAAAAAACCCAGTGGTTTTCCCTCTCCACTGGGAATTCAAACCGAATATCGGCATATTATCTGCCTTATCTTTTTCAAAGATAAAAAACCTTGGGGAAATGGCAAGGATACATATAACAAATATCAACCCAATGGATCACCCTGTTCCATTGGGCATGACTTACAATAAACTATAAATATGAATGTCATTTAAAGGTATCAGAAAAAAAAATGATGGAAGGTTTTCAATGAATTAAGATAATCAGATCTATTGTAAGTTAGCATAACATTATGCTTGCATTTTAAGAATCATATATTATCAAAGAAAATATGAGATATAAATTATTATTCAAATAAAGAAACCAACAGCAGGGGACGCTATTGGTTTCCCAACAATTATAATATAATTAACGTTATTAAATATAGGAAATAAATAACAAAACCCAATGGAGTTCCTATCCATTGGGTCGAAACAGAGCTTAATCAGATAAACGATTAAGTCATTAAAGTTAATAAAAATATACAAAGAAGCCCAACACCTGGACCATTGTTGGGCTGAAGAAACCTTGAAACACACCATTTGGGATGGAGTTTCAAAGAGTTACTAAATTATGTTTATAGTGAATTCAAGCTTTATTAATTTAAGAAAGATAAGAGAATACTCTATACAAGCCTAAATAGTATTTTAACCGTGTAGTCCAATGGCTACTATTTCCTTAATATTGTTAATAATTCATCGAAAAACGGGAAATACTAAATCTATTTATTTAGGGTAACGAAGTTTATAATTGGAATTCGGGAATTCCTGAACAAAAAATTGTTGATATTTGTATTTTCAATACTTTTGTAAGGTGTAATTTGATAGGGTAAGTAGTCTAAAATCGGATAAAATTTTGTCCAGGGAGATTTATTTGAAGCTTAGGAAAGTGCCATGATTACTCCATTTCCTGCTTGTTTTTTGACTCTATCCTCTTGCGATCTTTTATTTACCCTGGTGGTGGAATTTGCCCAAGGCCTAATTATTAAAAAAATTAAGTGGTCAATTAATAATAATCGTCTTAATTCCTAACTTCGACCAATATCAAAATCAGACTTGTTTCATACCTTTTTTTATCATTGAAGGGATAATCGTTTATCAAGTTAATAAGATTGCTCATTTTACCCTCTTTCTTCCTTGGCAATATTCTTTGTTAACAAATGATAATATGAATAATGTTATTCATATTATCAAAGATTAAGAAGGGATTGAACTGCAGGTTTTTTTCTTTTGGCACATAGATTGCAAAAGTATTTACTATACAACCATTAAAAACTTTTTTTGACTGGAATTTGTACGTGCAGTTTAATTTTAGTGTTGAATAATCAAAACCATCCCTGTCAAGGGATGTTTTGCATCAGGTTTAAATAATCTTTTTTATCATGAACAAAAATTTTATTAAAAATGAGGTGTTGATTCATACAGACACCCTATTACAATATGCGAACAAATTTACCAAAGATCAAGAAGAAGCTGAAGATCTACTCCAGGAAACCTTGATTAAAGTTTTGAAATACCAGGATAGCTTTGAAAAGAATACTAACCTGTTAGGGTGGGTTTATACTATTATGAAGAACATTTTTATTAATGGGTGTCGAAAAAAGGTTTTAGAAAAAAATTACTTGTCAAAAGTTCAATCTATTGGAGAAACATTAAAGCAACAAAGCAATAACAAATGCTTAGATAATTTTATGAGAGAAGATTTGAATTTGGTTTTAAGATCGATTCCAGAAAAATACTACATACCATTTATGATGTTTTTTGAAGGGTATAAATACTATGAAATCGCCGACCACCTAGGATTGCCGGAAGGAACTATAAAGACTCGAATACACACTGCTCGGAAACTTTTGAAGCAGAGGTTAAAAAGTTACAGGCAAACTTAATATCACTTAGTCAAGACGGGAAATAGGTCGCTGCAGGTATGTCTCTATAATTTTTGATAATTTGGTTTAACTAAATTAATAGTTTCTCATTGGATTGAAATTTAATATTTCTGCCATATCGCATAAATCAGACAAAACCTTACGATTATATATTTATCTTAATTTATGGGACTAAGAATAAAAAAAACTAACACCATGTGCAAGTTCTATAAAAATGCCACCTATTTTTGGGGTTTTAGGTGGCATTGGAGTCAAATACATCATTATTTCTAAATAAAACAGCATTTTTAATGAAATGGTTTTGGATTTTCTTTAAAAGAACTCTGGTAGTGTAATTAGCTATATCTAAACATAACCATAGTTTATACTTCTATAGTCTAATAGCCAAGCCTAAACATATAAATTTCTGATTTCATTTAATATGATTTCAATTTAGGTCGGATTCTTTAAATCTCAGCAAATATTTGACGTTATTTAAATACTCAAGTCATAGTTGATTTCCAAAACTAATAACCATTATCAATTTGGGTTTATTGATTATTTAATTTTTTGAGCCATACGTCCAGGTTCATTCTTTTAAAATATCTTAATATTGTCCTACTTAAAAAATGCTTATAATAAATCTAAATAAAATTCTAATTCCATGATAATATCCTGGTGCAATTTTTAATGTTGGATAAATTTTAAACCCCATAATCAATTAAAAATCTTAACTGCATTCTATTTTTCAACTTAGAAATCTATTCAAACTATTGGTAAAGTTATCATGTCTTGGTGATATGTTATACGGAGGATTGACTGGACTTTTATATTAAAGATCAATTTTGGTTAAATTTTTGTTAGCAATTAAGTTTAGCCTGTTTATGAGTAAAAAGAACCTATGTTTTCTGGTAAATGGAAAAGACCTGATTGAAATGGAGGACAGTAATCTAGCTACTTTCCTTACATATGATATTCTTGAGGTTTCAAAAATTTTGGAAACTGCTCCGTCCCAATATGTGCTCGACTCTAGGATCTTTTGTCCACCCATTCTTGAAAGGGAAAGTATCTGTCCTATTTCCGAGTATTTCTTTTTTGATATTGCATTATTCCAAGACAGTCATATAGAAGCGATTTTTAAAGGCAGGGAAAGTGATGTCCATTATTTCCGAATATCCAAAAAGGAGTTCCAACACTTAAGGGCTATGAATGATATGATCAAAACCTATCAGCGAAGTGATGAGGAATCCAGGTATTTGATTATATCTAACCTATTAAAAAACAACGTTCTTCATTTGAAGCATACATTTGAAAAGCAAAAAAGTTGGAGGATGGACGATACTGAAGTCAATATGGTCTCAGTGACGTACGTAAATATTGCCGATAAATTTAAAAAACTCGTTTCTCTCCACTCAACAAGGCATAAAGGAATTCATTTCTATGCAGAGTCTCTTAACATTACCGTTAGGACATTGTCATCCGTTACGAAAAAAGTCCTTAATTGTACTCCTAAAGAAATAATAGATGGATTTATCATGGATCTAGGAAAAAAAATGCTCGAAGATCCATTATTATCTATTAAGGAAATTTCGCAGAAATTGGGTTTCATCTCACCCAACGGATTCTGCATGTACTTTAAAAAAATATATGGAAATCCACCTTCTACATATAGAAAATGGATGCTAGGAGACCAGCCCCATTTATAAAATCTAGCCTGATAGATTTATTTTACGATATCATATTTTTTATGTGAAATATGTTTATTGTTTTTCTAAATACTTATTTTATTTGGCTTTAACATCCCGTTCTGGCCAAAATTTTGTATGAAAAATGCCACCTAACTTTTCATCTTCTATTAATAGGTGAAATAATTTAGATCTAATTGTCGACAATTCTCAAATAAAATTGCAATGTTGTCTTGAAATCAATTAGGTATTTAGAGAAGTAAAGTATTTTCTAGTTAAGGTAATTAAGGGGCTTATATGAGTTGATATAGGTTAAAAGTTTATATTGCGGATCGTACAAAAAATTTCAAATTGAATTCCCGAGCTCATGAAAAGACTCTTAGGGCGTACAGATTTCGGAAAATCAATTAACTATTCTGGAAAATTGAATATAAATACATTGATAAGCAATTTAATTTTGTTTTCTTGAAAAGTAATTTTTGACGCAGATTTTGATTTAAGCAATTTGTTATTATCAATAGTTATTAGGTAATGGTTAATTTGAGATTTAACTAATTTACGCGATTGATGGTTTAGAAAAGTAAAATTGAAAAATACTTCAAAAACTATAATTAATTATTAGGTGCATATATGATAACAAATAATCGCCATGCGTCATTTTATTTTTTATTATTCATACGGATATGAACAAGAAAATATTTATCTGTGAGGACAATATTCATGTCCTTAATGCAATTATGGATGTTCTTTCGGTGACAGGAGCTGAGTTAATCGCTGAATTGGATAGTACAAGGGCATTGGAGAGAATGATTACTATCCGTCCTGATGTTCTAATTTGTGACATTGAGATGCCAATTGTCTCAGGTTCTGAATTAATAAGATTAATCCGGAAATCTGAGATTTTAAACAATGTATTTGTTCTCGGTATTTCGGCATCGCACAATGGAAAAGAAGCATCCATGTTAGCGGGAGCCAATGCATTTATTGAAAAACCCTTTGATATCTGCGATTTTATGGCTGCTTTGCCTTTTTAACCACAGAGGTTTAATTTTTGTTGATTATTATTTGTAAATATTTTCTTTGTCGCGGTCAAATAGCGGTTTTATCAATATTAATTTACAAATAAGGCTTGGAGGAACTTCCTTAGGAATTGTTTCCCTTAGTTTTAGAAGATATGCTTTCTAATGATTTTTTAAGATATATATCCATTAACATAACTAAGCAATATATTGAATTTTGAGTATTCGAACTTGTTCAAATGGCTGGGAGTGCCCTGCGTGATCATTCTTCCCAATGTACCTGAATTCACCATCATTGACGCCAATGAGGCGTACCTCGACTTGGTCGATCTTAATAGTCAGCATGTGATTTCAAAAGGTTTTTTTTCTGTATTCCCTATCTCAGAATTTATAGACGAATTGGAATGGGAAACACTTTTTGATGAAGTCCTCAAGGAGAAACGGTTTGTTTCCAGGGGAATTAAGACCTGGTTAGATCCCCATGAAAAGAAGACATCAATTGAAAATGTGAAATACTTCGAAATAACCCATTTCCCTGTTTTTGATCAGGATGGAGAAGCATTGGTTATTGTTCGTTCATTAATTGATGTAACTGACTATATTATAGACAGGAGACTCCTGAGCGAGGCGCAGTTTGACGTAAGGTTTGGAAATTGGTGGATCAATATCGAGAAACGAACAATCAAGTGGTCGGTTGGTATGAATGAGCTGTTTGAGACAGGAAAAGAGTTTCTGCCAAATTTTGAAAACGTGAAACAATTTTATCTCCATGCTGACGATGAAGTTTTATTCATGGCACAGCTCTTTGAAGCAATTAGAAACAAGAGGATACTTAAGACTTTTGTTTCCGTAAGGACCCGGAGTGGAAAATTGAGGCGGCTTAAGGTGGTGGGAAAACCAGATCATTTGGGTGACGCGTGCATCGGTATCCATGGTACTGCAATAGATGTTACCAAGCAGCATGAGGACCAAAATATACTAAAGGAAATGTACTTTCTCCATAACCATGAACTTAGGGCTCCCCTTGCCCGCATCATCGGCCTGGCTGAACACCTCAGGAGAGAAGGTAGCCATGATCAGCGATCCGAATTTTTACTTGAGGCTTTATTAGATTCAGCAAATGAACTGGATAGGATAATACGTCAAATAGTTGATCGAGAAGAGCAAAAAGGAGAGAAAGATGTTTAGGATCATTTTGGTTGATGACGACAAAATCTCATCCTTTCTCTTGGAAAAGATGTTGGAATACCTAAAGATGGGAAATGTTTTCGAAAAATTTCTCAATGGGTCAGAGTTCCTAAACTGGTTAGACCTTCAACAAGACCATGACCATAGCTACCTTGTTTTCTTGGACATCATGATGCCGATTATGGATGGATGGGAAGTGATGGAACGGCTTAAAAGGCATAGATTATGCAAAAGGGTTTCTGTAATTATGGTCAGTTCGTCCCTAAGTCCATCGGATAGGAAAATGGCCATGGAAAATGGAATGGTCCTGGAGTATTTAACAAAACCTGTAAGGCTCAATGAATTGGAAAGATTGAGAACCTTTCTGGGTTAGGAATAGTAAATGTTGTTGATAAAATAAGTCATATGGGGGCAAATTATTTTTAAATTTCAAATGGAGGTTTTATGGGGGATTTTGCCTTATTTTTGGTTTCCATGAATCTTTAAGAGTCCAGTGTCGTTTGAGAAATAACATAATATTTATTGAGGGGCCTTCGGTTGACTACCTAGCTGATAGTTGATTGATATTTTACGCATTCTTATAGTTTTGTTGAAATGCTAAAAATCATCCCTTCATTTTTCTGGTACTATGTAGTAACTTTAAAGTGCTTGATCTTACTCTATCTAAATTTTATAAATTACCAGAAACCATTGAAATGGGAAAAGGTCAATCTGACTTTTTTTTAAAGCGGTTCATATTTAACCTAACCCTAGAATAAAAATATTGAACGCTTATTGAAATAAAAGATAAGTCAAATTTTTATTTAGAGTTTCAATTTGGGCTACAGTTTATTAAATCATAAATAGTTATTAAAATGAAATATAGACTAATAACTTTTAATAAACGCTAATGCATGGAATTAGTAGAAATCAAAATTATTATCGATCACAGATAGCGGGAAATTAACGCTAAAAATCATCCCCCTTCTTTCGTTATATATAGTAACGTCCAATCTTCTGTAATGAAAAACAACCATTAATCAAAGCGAAATGAATGATTATATGGGTTCTTGGGATCCAATTTGAACAATTCATTAAGTTTTCTTATTCCAATCCTATAATTTTCAACAATATTGATTTAATATTATTTAATTTGCAGCAAGAAATTAATGAAAAACATATGACCTTAGATGAAAGATTGAAAATTTTTAACGAATATTTTCATTATAAAGAACGTCCTGAACTATACGAGTTTGAAATCTCACCGGAGAAAATTGCCTATAGAAATGAAGCTTTGCGAAGTGGGGATAGAAATTTGTATTTAAAATATCTAACAGAAAAATATGCTGATAAATTAGAGAAAGAAATGGAGAGGTATGATCTTGCAGCACAAAACCTTGTCAAAGTTGATAGGGATTCAGCAAATGAATTATTTAATAGTTTTCAGGTCAACATGCTCAAATCTGACATCAGTTTTCTGGACAATGATGCAATTTATACGATGTATAAGGTTAGTCCAGAAAGTATAGAATTATTATTGGAAGGTTATCGAGAGGATCTTATTGATGTTTTCGTTCCAATTAATGAGGTTTTCCAAAATGGAAGAAAAGAAATTTATCTGGACAAAACCGGAATTTACGCCAATTGATAAGTTGCTGTTTGATTTCTAGTAACAGGGAGCTTTTGCATTAGGAGAATGTTTTAATTCCTAATCCCCTTGCCTTTTTTGATAACACTTAACATTTTATTCTATCCTTGGAAACATAATTAGTACCTCCCCAGGCTCTTTAATTGAGTCTGGGTTTTTTGAATTAGGTTCGCTATCCAATAGATCCGGAATTGTTCAACCTCCGACATTTTCCGCATTTTCTAGGGGCTCCATAGTTTTACCAAGGAGGTTACTGCTGATGAATATAACGATGAAAATTTTCAACCGTCTAATCATGGATTATTATTTTGGTAGAACTGTACCAATTCTGTAAAAACAGGCACCTCTCAACTTGCAACACAAACAAAATCCTCATTTAGCTTGTTATTTATCTGATGAGGAACAAAAAAAAAGTGCAAATTTGGAAAATCAGCATCGTTATTCTATCGACTCTGGTTTTATTGTTGTTGGTCGGATCATATTTTGTTTCTCATAAGTTAAAACCTTTGCTAGGTAAAAGGTTGGAGGATACTATCGCCGAATATTCGAAAGGTCTTTACAGCATAAAATATAGCGATCTGGATCTAAACATTGCTGGTGGTTATTTGTCTTTGAAGGATGTAAGGCTTGTCCACGACAGTATTATATACAAGAATCTGGACATCTCCAAGCAAGCTCCAAACACCAGATTTCAAGGAAGAACAAATAGTTTGAGAGTAAGCGGCTTGAATCTTTGGGATATTTTGGTAAAGAAGAGAATCCAAATAAGTTCTATTGAGCTGGATTCATTAAAGTGTAAAGCTATTTTAAGGAGTCGTTCGTACAACATGGATAAATCAGAGAAAAATCTTTATGATAGGATAAAAAATCGTTTTAAGTCCATTGCTTTAGATGAATTCCGGGTGAATTCCATTGATTTGGAGTTTGTGAATCTAAATAATGAAAAGAGAAATTCAATTACTGTCAATGGGGCAAATCTGACCGTGACGAAATTTTTGCTTGATGAACAATCTCTCAAAGACAGCATGCGTATTTTATATGCTAAGGACATTGCAATTCATATTCCAGAATTCACTACCGATTTGAAGAGAGCTCCCTATAAATTTAGAATAGAAGATTTCAGGTTTAGTTCTCAGGACGGAATGATGAATATTGGTAATTTAGCGCTTCAGCCTACTTTAAATTTGGAGAATTTTGCCAAGCAGGATAAACTCAATAAGCCAAGGATCGATATGAAAATCGATTCTATCCATATTACTGGTGTAAATAGCCAAAAGCTTTTGTTGGGAAAGATTTTTGAGGCTGACAGTATGCATGTTAAAGGGGGCCTATTTGAACTAGCAAAAGATAAACGATACCAAAAGGAAAATGTCTCTAAAATTGGTCAATCTCCTGCTCAGCAATTACTTGAGGTCGGCGTTCCCATTTCCATTAAAGGCGTCAAGGTTAGCCACATTGATCTGAGTTATGCGCAAATTAGTGACAAATATTTCAGAGAGGGGAAAATTGATTTCAAGAATATCAGCGGGACATTTCAGAATGTTAGTAATGTAGGATCTGTCCTACGTAAAAATAGAAATATGAATGTCGATTTGCAAGGAAGTGTTTATGGTCAAGGTCAGCTGAAAGTCCAATTTTCCTTTGACATGCTAAGCGATATCGGTAATTATTCTTATGCAGGCAAATTATCTGCCATGAAGGTTTCAGGGTATAACAGAATCTTAGAACCACTTCTCAACATTCGTTTGACGGAAGGCAATTTAAAAGCAATTACCTTTGACATGGAAGGAAATGACACCAAGAATTGGGGGGAATTCAATTTTGAATATGACCATCTGAAAGTTGAATTACTTAAGGATCCAGGTAAGGGTAGAGGTAAAAAAGGGATCTTATCATTTATTGCCAATAAATTCTTTATCAACGACAGTAACCCTGATGCAAATGGTAAACTCCATGTAGCTCAGGTGGATTATGATCGAAATCCAAATCATCCCTTTTTCAAGGTGGTTTGGAAAAGCCTATTGCAAGGGATAATTGAATGTACTGGGACAGATTCCAAATACTTTCCTGGTATTTAATATAAGTAACATATCTAAAAAAGAAGCCCCCTTGTATGGTCTTAATTCAAGCTCATTTCTTAAAATTGGTCAAATGGAGGAATTGAACCAACTACTTTTTTAGGATTTCAGCATTTAGCTTACTTATGACCCTCGTGCGAATCACAAAGGATTTTCATTAACAGTCTTCAGAAAATCTTTAGATAATAAATATTAACAACGTTGTGTTTAAACGAATCTTACCGTTATTTGAATTAGAAAGTTTTTCCGCTAGAATTAAACATATATTTTGAAAACCATGAAAACCTATTTTGTCTTCATTATATCAACTTTATCGATACTACCTTCCATCTTCGCTCAAGAAATTAAATGGAATGGACCTTCCGTTGATTTCTCACATGGTAAATTAGTAGTAGATTCTAGCCGGAGATTTTTGGCCTTTGAAGATGGGGACCATTTTCCCTATTTTGGTGATACTGCATGGGAATTATTTCATCGACTTGATAAGAAAAGTACGGAAACGTATTTAGAAAATCGGCGACAGAAAGGATTTACGGTAATTCAAGCGGTAATTCTTGCGGAATTAGATGGATTGGTTGTTCCAAATAGTGAGGGGAATGTACCTCTTTTAGGAAGAGATCCTAGTCACCCCAACGAGAATTATTTTAAACATATTGATTGGGTTGTGGAACGTGCATGTGAAAAGGGGCTTTTTATTGGTCTGCTACCAACTTGGGGTGATAAGGTTGATAAAAAATGGGGGATAGGTCCAGAAATATTCACTGAAAAAAATGCCTTTGAATATGGGGAATTTTTGGGCCAGAGATACAAAAGTCACCCTAACATTATATGGATAATGGGAGGTGATAGGTCTGGAGGCGGGAAAAACTTTGATATTTGGTGCTCCATGGCGGAAGGTATTAAATCGATGGATAACGAACATTTAATGACCTATCACCCAATAGGTGAACGAAGTTCTGCTGAATGGTTTCATAATGAGGATTGGTTGGATTTTAATATGGTTCAGACTGGCCATGCCAAACGCACATCAGAAATTTATAGGCGTATCTTAGTGCCTGATTATCATCGCGTACCTGTAAAACCTATCATGGATGCAGAACCTCGGTATGAAAATCATCCTGTTAACTGGAACCCTAATGAATTAGGTTGGTTCGATGATGTGGATGTGAGGCAGTCGCTATACTGGTCAATATTTTCTGGTGGGTTTGGTTATACATACGGATGCCATTCGATCTGGCAAATGCGTGATGAGTCCAATGAACCCGTTGGTTTTGCAAGAAGTTTTTGGACTGACGATTTAGATCTAGAAGGGGCTT
This sequence comes from Sphingobacterium sp. NPDC055431, assembly GCF_053644255.1. Classification (NCBI taxonomy): domain Bacteria; kingdom Pseudomonadati; phylum Bacteroidota; class Sphingobacteriia; order Sphingobacteriales; family Sphingobacteriaceae; genus Sphingobacterium; species Sphingobacterium sp. NPDC055431. The sequence continues at coordinate 27,982 of NZ_JBSHLH010000012.1, read as the reverse complement.
GGGATATCATCCATGCACGTAATCTCCTAGGTTCGAGAAAAGCTAACCAAATGAAACCGTTTCCAGAATTGATTCTGAATACTGATGGAGCAGATACTGATTGGACAGTTGCTTCAACGGGAAATGATTTCGCTATGGTTTATCTACCCAATGGTACGGATGTGATCTTGAATTTACCCGTACTTGATCGAATTGAGATTGAGACTGTCTGGTATAACCCACGCAATGGTAATTGGTTGACTAAAAAGAAGTTGAAAGGAAATGACATTGCCAAATTCTCTGCTCCTTCAAGAGGACGTGGAAATGATTGGATTCTGGTGCTCGACTTTTAACCTATAGATCGGCTTATAGTAGATTTAATCTTTAGGTCGTTCCAGAGGTTTATTTCTTAGAGGAAATAGGGATTATTAAGTATTTTGATAATCTTATATAATATCAGTCATTGATAAGCAGTTATTTTCACTTTAGTCTAACATTGGATACGTGTTGAACAATTTATTATGTTTTGCAAGCAGAAATATACCCAAACGAATTTCTTATTCAGGAGGTTATAGCAAATTGATAATTAACACATCCTATTAATTAGGGTAATTTGCGAAACTAATGTAAAATTTATCCAATAATCTATTGACATTTGATTTCTTAACCTCAAAAAAACCTGATAGGAAATATCCCATCAGGTTTCTTGATTTTCCTTTAAATGGTTGTATAGAGGATTTATCATAATTTACTAAAAAACGTTGAAAATTGCAATTAAAGATTTGATTTAGATAAAAATTATATCTTCATTGTCGCGAATTAAAATTATCATTTTAGTCAATTAAAAGGAGCGTCAATAGGTTGTGGTCTTAGTGGTTGTTAAAGATAGAATCTCAAATCATCAATAATAATATGAATGTTGGCGTCCTTCGGCCAAGCAGCCCAAGCAAAATTCTTTTTTCAGCCAAGTTCAGTATGGGGCAATTTAAGTTAGCCTTGGAGTAGAGCATTTTTGAGGAGTCCATAGCTAGGTGTGCTCGGCATGTACTATCGCATGATTCTACCTAACTAAGAATATATGTGTTTTTTCTTTGTGAATAAGCTGGACATTTGTGAAAGTGTAATGCAGGGAGAAAGATGAATTTTATTAATTTTCTTTATTAAAGGCCAATAAACACATATAGTTTGGAACTAGAAATCAAGAATTTTTTCATGACCATTTGAATATGGATAAAGTTAGGGGAGAAGAAAGCCTACATGACCTAAGTGCAATAAAAAGCTCAGCAATAAAATCACTGAGCCACCTGAGATTAAAAACCTATGAGAGGTTTGCATATTGCAAAGGTTAAGTTAAGGATAATAATTAAAAAAACCAATAACGAAAAAGTTATTGGTTAGCCTTATTTGATCAAATGTAAAAAATTGAACTTGTCAAATATAACAATCTTACCCAATGAACGTCCCTTTCCATTGGGTAAGATTGATAATAAAATGTATTTATGATTATACAATAAAGCTAGGAGAAATAATTTGAATAAAAAAGCCCAAAAGCAAAAGCAGTTGGGCACAAACCGATCTATTGTAGAATTAATACTTAAAGATAACAAATAAAAATAAAATTCAATAGCGGGAAATGCTATTGGGTAAAAATCTAATTTTACTATCTGTGATATTATGAGATAATCTGTAACCTGTTTTTTTTTCTTGAAAAAAATCTTGGTGAAACAAAAAACCAGCGGTGATCCCTCTCCACTGTGAAGATTAGGTGCTGACTTTTATGAGTTACTTAAAATTACTAATTAACTTATAAATAAAACAATGCCCAATAGCGGGGGACGCCATTGGGCACAAACCAATTATTCTAGAATTAAGGAGCTTAAAGGTACCAATTATATATATCCCATGCAATAACGTTTGTTCTAGTCAGGATTGTAAATAAACCGATATGTAATATAATAATTAGGCTTGATAAAGAGATTTTAATAATTCGGCTTTGCAGAAGTTGAATATTACGTAAGAATGGTCCGTATAGGTAATTATTCAGCTGGTTGAAATATAATAATAGACTAAAAGAAAGTAAATACCGATTGTCCAATCTGGAAAATAAAAAAGACAGTCTGTTTAAATCTAATTAACCTTTATCTAAATTAAAATTTGATGAATGGCATATAGAAATGTGAATTAATATTTGGACGAATACTTTGTTGTCATTATCGAATAGTATATAGAATACGAATTTTTCTCTTTCATTCCTTCTTGAAATTTTCGACGGAAATATTAAGAACAAAATGATAGAAGAGATTTGGAGTAAATAGAATTAAAAATAAAAAGTTACCGGAAATAATCATCCAATGAAAAAAAACAACCGTATCCACGGCATTGAGCTTTTAGAATATAGTAGAGGGGTCTGTTGTAAGATTAAAAATAAAAGGGATCCCTGATCAGATGTACACATAAAAATCCCAATGGATTCATCCAATTCATTGGGAATGATTATCAACAAGCTATTTTTTGGAAGACAATTTAAGAGAAGCAAAAACAATAGAGATCAAAGAGTCCAATAATATATATTGTACATTGTGGAGGCTTCTGGACAAAACCTTAATAGAGATCAAATTAGGCAATGAAACTAAAAAAGCCCATTGAAATTTTCCCAATGGGCCAAACTAAAAAACAAACTACATTTTATGATACATTAAAAGAGCATAAATTATGGAATAAATTTAAAACCAGAACATTCCGGCAGAAGATCCGGACCTAATTTATTTTAATATTCGCTTTTTAAAGCATTTTTATAAATGTATCAAATAATATGGGAAATAAATCACGGTAATGTGAATGTTGCAAATAGAAAAATCTCAACAATTGAGGTCCATTGGGTGAATTATTCAGAAATTGACCTTGAAAAGAAAAAATAATAGATATCAATTAAATTTTAGGAAAAGAATTTCGAAGGTAAAATTGAAATAAACTGATAGAATCCAAACGGAGCAGTTATTTATGGACGCTTTGGAAAGACCCGAAACTAACAGACGGTATACACACCTTCTATGCAATGTGACGAGGTTAATTTCTAAATTTTTATCAATTTTTACCAAGTTCTGTCCATTTGTCGACAGGTTTTATAAATTACAAGAAAATTGGTCACAAATTATGAAGATTAACATAGGATTTGATTTTAATGTCCATTGGGAAATTCCTTGAAGTTCATTTTTTGGCTTTTAGTCGTTATGATTATTGTTAAATACAATATTTCTTTTCTCACGTATTTCATCTTCGAGTGAAAATTTTTCTTTAAAATATAGGGGATACTTCTAATGGATTTAATCTTACAATTAAGCAAATATTAAGCGCGTAATTATCGTTTTTATTATTTAAAATTGAATTAAATTTCATCCAAATGTTTGTCAATGGAACAAAAAAAAGATAAAATAGAATTCCTTACAGAATTCTACGAGAAGAGATATGCAGAAAGAAATTTCAGGTTCAGGTCAAATGAACTAAATAGCATTTTGGATCCTAATGTTCTTGAAAATATGATCATTGAAATTTCACGGCATACAGAATTCCGAGCAATGAAATTTCGTGATAAGGAAGGCATTTATTTTGTTATCTGTAAATTATAAAGTTAGCAAATGTGGGAAAATCCTTCCTGAACAATTTTTCCAAATTAGTGAATGAATGAGAATGACGTTTGTTTCCATATCCATTTAAACTTAATAAATTGTGGTAAAGTGGAGTCACCACCATTAGCCTTGAAAATAATTATTGTTTTTTCTAGCTTCTGTTGAAAAAATTTAATTCTTATGAGGACATGGAAAGGAAAGTTTTAACTTTTGTCTTTGATCAAGAGAGCCTATGTCGATAACTATTTTGGACAAGTAGTGAAAAAATATTAATTTGGTGGCATATTAGGATGAAACAAAACCTCATTTTTGCTGCCTTTGCACTTTTACTCTTTCTACTGATTTCCATTGGACTAAATGTATTTCTGATAAAAAAAACAGATCAATTGAGAAAGGAAATTGATATGAGAGACTCTCTGATGGATCAAGCATTTGAAAAATCAAAAATAATATTAGAAAACCTTAATAATACCAATCCAATATATTGAACAAGCTGAATACTAGGATAAGTTGTTTTTAAAGGATAATTTCTCTCAGGTAAATATATCTCAAATACAATTCTGTGATTTTTGAAAACTAATAGGAATAATCACAGGATTCTTATTGTATATGACTTGTCTTTTGGAATATTATGGTTTATTCATAATTAATGATTGTATAAAATCCTGCAATTCAATTCAAGAAAATTACGAGCGAACATCTCTTGGATAACCTATTCCCAAAAAGGTATTGGGAATATTCAAAATTTCAATTTTGAGATTAAAAAAACAGGAAAATCGGGAATATTTTATATTGGATACGAAAAAAATCATTTTCAAATTACCCTAAAAAGGAAAGAAAATTAAACCAATCTGAAGAGTAAGGAATAGAATTATTTGTGCATATCAAAAATTCGCTTCCAGCAAATCAATTCAAGAGGTAAATGATGATATTTTAGGAATTTTATTAGGATTACAATTCAAAACCAATATTTAATAATACAGTGTATTGATCGCGGTCGGATAAGCAAATCCTTGAAAAATACAAAACCATTTATTCCCACATCCGTTTAATATAAGTTTTAAAATGAAACAGTGGAATCATTTTTGGTAATTTAGATCGGAAAATAAAAAAACCTAACATGAGGCTAATCCGTTAGGTTTTTTTTGATTTTCCTTTAATGGTTGTACAAAGAGAACTTAAATATAAGTAAAAGCCCTGAAAATTCAAATCAGGGCTTTTAATATTTGAACAATGTTACTTTATGAACATTTAAATATAAATAAGTTTTTACTTATTTTTTTATCAAAGTGAAACTATTATAATATGTGATATTATTAAGTTTTTGAAATCTGGAATCATCCACGGCCATGATCCATCAATAACTTTATTCATATTCGAATGTATTAATTGTATTAAAGAAATTTAAAGACTAAAGTTTCTGTACTATGTATGAAAAAAGTTCAAATTTTATTTTGTTTGGCATACTATTTTCCTTTGATTGATCTTTCTACAATCGCTTATCATTGGTTAAGGTCTAATAGATCAATCATTTGAAGGAGATTGGAAATGAATAGGGATTAGGACCATTCTTTGCGTGTCCATCAGGTTTAAAAGAGAAAAGTATTGATTGAAGCGATTTGTAAAATTACCACTGCCACCACGGTCTAAATAGAGTTCAAAATCGAACTGAAAAGGTTTACTCATAAAATCTAAGCATATGAACAGGAAAACAAGACCTTGGGTTGAGGAGATGTTTTATATCGTTAAATTTCACATGTTATTCCTTATGTAAGTAAGAATTCAGTTCAGTGGTAATACTGATGAATTGCGAAATAAACATTATTGAATTCTGTAGCTTGCTAGATCTTGCTAATGAGGTTATACTTTTTAGAAATTTTAATCAAATTTAATCTCAAAGATTATATAATGCTTAATACCAAATTTTGCTCCCCATGAGTTTATATCTTTTCCGTGTTTATCCACTTCACAGTACATCTTTTGGCCATTTCTTTCATAGGGTAAAATATATGCAAAAGCAGGGAATGGATCACCTACTTTTATTTTCCAATCCACGCCAATGTCACGCATAGAATAATCATCAGACTGAATAGCCTCAAAATACCTTTCATTTCCTTGGCCTTGGAATTTAAAAAATACCTTAAGCCTTCCCTCCATCTTCTTTCCGGTAACTGAAAAACTGAGACTATCAGAGGCGATCCTCGGATCTCCGGTCTGCTTAGAGTTCACGATCGTATCTATATTTGTGTTAACACCATCCAAATATGTTTTTGAAATCAAGGAAAAATTTCTTCCCTTTAGCTCCTTCCCAGAGAAAACCACATTATAATGGTCAATATTTTCAAAACGCAAGAGTTCTCTCAATTCTTTATTCTTTGAACCGTACTCCGTTTTCATAATAATGTTTGAGGTTTCGGATTGGCCCAAAACCACAATGGGATATAGAATAAATAAATGAACTAATAGAAGTTTCATATAATGATTTAAGTATGGTTCGCAAATATATAGTAATTTGGTTAAAGGCAAATATGACTGTATAATTCTTTGGTTATATTTTTGTTTAATTGCTACTTAAAGCAAAAAATAGCAGAATGTTTGTTGGCTGGCGAACAACATTTCTGCTGTAACATTATTCATCCCTAGGATAAATTCTTTCAATACATAAAACATTTAGGAGTTTTTTTCTTTCATGACCAGATTTCTTCAAATAAAAATAAAACGATATGATTTTCGGAGGACGATACTTGATATAACCACCAATTAATGAACCAAGACATTTTTTGATAAGGATATTATTTTCTATAAAACTTTGCTGTGCGGATTCACATTAAATTTAATGGTGTAATTTGGTTGATTACTGAAAAGAGTTCCCTATCAAACGTTCCACTGAAACTTTGAATAGATATTTTAATTAATGATCAAAAATCGCTAGGTTATAAATTCAATCAGTTTTTCGGATACTGATCGAGCCGCAATAACCGCCCCCTCCATATAACCGGGATATTGGGTTGCCGTTTCACTTGCTGCGAGGTACAAATTACCCTTCATATAACTGTGATGTAACAGCGGATGCCCGTTATCTTGATGCGGACGTTGGATTGTCAGATTACCAGTCAATATAAATTCATCTGACCAGACCTTATCAAAATAAGCAGTTGGGGTGAGAGCCTTTTTCCCAATCAATTCGCCTAATTGTTGTAAAACAAGCCCTTTTCTCACTTTGGGCATGTAAGCTGAAGCCCCTGTGTTTAGAAAACCCGTAAAGCCAAATCTATCCTCTTCAAAATTGGTATGGTCGTACATTTCAGTAATGATACCTGCATGGCTGTACAGCATTCCTGAATATCCCTGGTTCCGCCAAAAAGGTTGGTCATATTCCAATGTGAACTTTATTGATCCTGCCATCCAGGTTTGTACGTTGGGAAGAAGGGCAGTGAGTTCTTCAGGTAACAATGGTGAAAACATTATATTAGATACTAACTGTGGAGGAATGCACAGGATGACTTTGTCAGCCTCTATTTCTTTGCCCATATCATTTTCAAGCATCATACCTTCTCCTGTTTGTTTTATCGATCTGATCTTACAATTCAAAAAAATACGGTCTTGGGGTAGCTTAGCTTCCAAAGTATCGATCAACATTTGCGTGCCCCCGGTTAAACGGTAAGATGGTTTTTCAGCCTCGGGGATATAGAATTTCTGTGGTTGTTCAAACGATTTGGTCTGAAACAATGTTAAACCTTTTGAGAACTGTGGGTATTTTCGGAGTCCCAATTCATTTATTAAAAACAGAAGATTCGAATGCAGGTCGGAGAACCAGGTTGCGCCCAATTCCAAAGGAGTCTGTAAGGTTCCTGTGACGGTCTGTATCCTTCCGCCAAGTCTGGAAGATGCTTCCAAAATAATGAAATCTATATTCCTTTTTGTTAGCAGGTAAGCCAAAGTTAACCCACTTAATCCACCTCCTATGATAACAATACGTTGCTTTTCATTCATCTTATGGAACCGTTTTTGATTTTAACCTTCAAATTTCCATTTTTATCCCTTTGATATCAGTGGACAAATCGGAAAAATAATGGGACATATAGGAAAAAAAAGCGAATCTATATACTGGTGGATTTGGAGTATACACCAAATTTGTAAATTAGCAAAAAGGTACAGTGTTCTCAGTTGAGTGTCTATGGCAAAAGAAAAGTCGAACATAATCAATGAATATCATCTAAATAGGCACAAGCCTGAATGTCTACAGTTTGCTTTATATGATCTGAAGACACATTTAATGGAAAATCAATGCCAAGTAGTAAGACCGCACATTCACAGCTTTTATCAGGTCATATGGTTTAAAAAAGGAAAAGGGAAACATTCTGTCGATTTCAAGACCTACGATGTTTTTGATAATTCGATTTTTTTCGTTGGACCCAATCAGGTGCATCACTTTGATGAAAATTACGATTATGAAGGTGTGCTATTTCATTTTAACCGGTTATTCCTGTTACAGGAACAAAGCCCATTAGATTTTTTCCTGCATTTCAATTTATTTAATAATTCCCTCCATCAATCCTCTTTAAACGTCAGTACGGGGATCGTCGATACCTTGGATAGGTATGTTTCACAGATAAAGGATGAATTGAACAATGAAGAAACATTTGGCAAGGAATTGATTTTGGGCAGCTACCTCAAATCATTCCTTATTCAGGTACAGCGCAAGATGAACATTTTTGAACAGGGCTCTGAGGTCTGGTCTCCAACTTTCAACGACAAAAGATTGGTGCTTATGAGGTTCATCAATCTGATAGACGAAAACTATAAAAAAGGATATACCATTGCCGAGTATGCCAGTTCATTGCATATCTCTTCGAGGAGTCTGTCCGACCTCACCCACCAACAGCTCCATAAAACTCCTTCCCAAATGGTTCAGGAGCGAATTATTTTGGAAGCTCAGCGTCTATTATTGTATTCCAACTCCAATGTCAATCAGGTGGCTTACCGTTTAGGCTTTGAAGATGCCTCTTATTTTGTAAAATATTTTAAAAAATATACAGGTGTTTCACCGAAAGATTTTAGAAAGTCCATTTCTTAAAATTACCATTTGTTTTTCTATTTGCTCATTGTTTAAAAGTTGTAAATCAAAGACTTTTGTTAACCAAAATTTTACACCTATGGCAACGGCATATTTAGAGATTACACTTACGATTGTCGGTATGGATTTAGCGGGTGCAGCGGCAGTTTATTGCCTGTATAAACATCCCTTTCTAGAGACAATAAAAGGTGCTCTGTCGAAAGAACTATTATACCATATCGACGATGTGCTGCTGTTGCACGGTTTTGAGTGTGTAGAAGACAGGAATACCTGATGAGCAACCTTTTTAAAAAAAATGTGGTTACCTCCCTGAAACCATACATAAAGGGCAAGCCGAACATTAAGATTTATAGTGTATCTTAATATTTAGTACTGGAAGGAATGGTCCTTCAGGCCCTTTCGATTGTTGATTATTCATAAAGTATATAATGATGAAGACAATTAAAATGAAATGTTGATTTTTGAGTTCGGCACACAAGGCTGAATTGCTGGGAAATTTTCCATTTCAAAAAAACTATATGTGTTATCTTCACGGAGCTAGGCATTAATCCAAGTAGGCGAGGAGAAGATAAAAATGTTTCTGGGCGGCGCATGACCAGGGACCAACCGTTATTTTTTACTATCGGATTTTTAATCTTGAATAAAGGTTGTCACTTTTTTATGTTAACCAATTCACTTTTTCCAATAAGCCTGAAGACTTTGTGTTTTTATCTTGAAGTTAAATTTGAATATCTTCTTTAAAACGTAAAAGGAACTATCATTGTATGCAGTAAGTTTTAGAGAAAGGTACCAAGTATTTGGCGTTAACTGGTGGAATCAAACAGTGATTTTTAGCATTTCATTAATGGGGGATTTTATTTGCAATCAAATGTGCTTTAAATTGTTAGCAATTTTAGGATTTCCAATTACTCATTGATAAAATATCATATTTATGATAATCAATCATATTCAGCTCTAAATACTACATTTAAATAGAAGAAAAAAGCAAGAAAACATCGCAAAAATGGTAACTATTTCAAAAAGGTAAAATAATCTTCTAATAAACCTACTTTCTGGCTCTAAATTAGCTGCCTCTTTTAACAGTGTTTCCTTAATCTTTTTTAACATTTCCTTAACCCTGGTTAAGAAATCAATAGTTGGTTTGGTACTCATGCTTTATTCCTTCCTATGACAATAAAAATGCTAGAATCATCAACATAACCGTAAAGGATATTTTGAAAAAATCAAATATGATTGATGTGAGCGGATCTTTATAATCCTCCTCTTCAATTTCATCAATATAAACCCTTTCAAATTTCTTGTAGGAAGTTTTTAATTCCTCAATTATCTTTTTCCAGTAAGATGGTTCCACAATCTATATTTAACGCAAAATTTAATTATTTTTCAAACCAAGTTACTTTAACGTCATTAATACATCCCATTATATAAGTATTATAGCAATTACAGTATCAATTAATCGATGTTGGTTAAAATACTGTATATCTTAAAGTTATTCGGTTTAACAAATCCTGAACAATATCGGATAAAATACTCTTTTTTTAGAATAAATTTTTAAAAATATCCCCTTGTTGTGAAATAATATTTGCTTTAGCTCAGTTAAATAATTATTTAAAGTATTTTTTAAAGCTTATAAATTTGAATGTACTGCATAAATCCGTTAGGAAAATCACCACTCCAGACTATATTGAAGATACCAATGAACTCTTGAACATAACTCTCGGAAATATGTTTAGTATTTTTCTTGAATATGACACAACGGTAGTTGTGGATTCAACCTATTTTGAACTATCTCATTACTACAAAAAAAATAGCATAATTAAATAGATATTTTCAAGGAGTTGGCTTGCATTTACCAAGCTATATTGATATAAAATATTGGAAAGAGTATCTTTCTTTTATTTGGGTTAATAAATCCCTATGGATTGGTATTTATTAAAAACCATATTTAACTCCTCCTAAAATTCTAACAGATATAATTTATCTGTACGGAAAAATGTCCTAATTCTTTTTCTTCCTTAATGCTGATTATTTCGATTTATCGGTAATAGTTAAATTCAATTTATGATTGTAAATAAAAAACAATTAAGTTTTATTTTTATTTATTGATTAAATGCTTTAAAAATTCACTTTTTTGTTTAAAAAATCTTTTTTTATTAATCAATCGTAAACATGTTCTTAATATTGTATTAATAAACCGTAATTACTTTTGCCGTTATAAATCAACCTAATAGTGTGTACTATGAAAATGAAATTATCCTTAATTGGAATCTTCTTTTTTTCGGTTAGCTTATTACAAGCACAGACTGATGATGGCATTATGCGTTTAACAGAATTCGCATATCCAGTAAAACGGCAAAATCTAACTATTCCCGATGTCAATGGCTATCAAGTATTGAAATGTGATTTTCACATGCATACGGTATTTACCGATGGTCATGTATGGCCAAATGTGAGAATTCAAGAAGCCTGGCGTGAAGGGTTGGATGCTATTTCATATACCGAGCATATGGAATATAACCCCCACAGTGCGGATGTAAAGGTAGACCACAATCGTTCGCATGACTTAGCTGTTGAACTGGCTAAGGAGAATAATATTGTTTTGGTCAAAGGAACGGAAGTGACAAGACAAACGCCTCCAGGACATTTTAACGCTTTGTTTATTCAAGATGCAAACGAATTAGTATCAGATAACAATTCCAATTTAGATCAGGAAGCAATCTACAAGGCTTACGTCCAAAAAGCATTTATTTTCTGGAATCACCCTGGATGGAAAGCTACAGCAATTCCTGGATCCTATGAATGGATTGATTTTGTAGAAAAGATGTATCAGGAGAAAAAGCTGCATGGAATTGAGGTGGTGAATGGCTTAGGTTTTCATAAGAAAGCATTGGATTGGGCTTTGGACCGTAATTTAACCATTATTGGAAATACGGATATCCATAACCTAATTGCTCATGATTATAACATCGAGAAACAGGGGGTGCATAGAACGATGACACTGGTCATGGCGAAAGATCGTACAGCTGCCGGAATCCGCGAAGCATTGGAAGCTGGTAGGACGGTAGTCTGGTCAAGTAATTACCTGTTTGGAAAGGAAGAAAATGTTAGAGATCTAGTAAAAGCATCGATTTCAGTTTCTCCAGCCTACCATGAGAAAACCAATGTAAAAACCAAGGTAAGAACCAAATATTACGAAGTTAAGAACAATAGTGATCTATATTTTGAGTTGGAATTAAAAGGAGGGACTGGCACCAAGAGATTGGTTTTATATCCAGAATCCACTCAAATCTTGACTGCCGAAGCAGGGCAATCGAATTTAACCTATGAAATAATATCAACATTTATTCGGAGCGATAAGCATTTACAATTTGACATCAATTTAAAGTAAAAAGCGAATTCTAATTTTATGAAATCTTACATACCAATATTTCTATTGGCGGGGACTGTTTTGTCCTTACCAATCCAAAGCTCGGCTTCAAAATTGAGGACTGAGTTAATGAATTCAGTTGATTTTCAGCAAACTATTTCGGGGAGGGTAGTTGATGGGAGTGGAAATCCAATTGAAAGCGCGACGGTTGCTATTCAAGGCAGCAATCGTGCTACAGCGACGGATAAGAATGGTCAATTTACCTTGGAAAGTAGTAAATCCAATGTGACTTTGGTTGTCTCATTTGTCGGGTTTACCACCAAAACCCAACAGGTTTCTGGTGATTTGAACAATGTGGTTATACAGCTGGACAACAAGAACGATCTTGAAGAGATCGTAGTTGTCGGGTACGGAACCCAAAAGAAGATCAATTTGACCGGGGCCGTTTCACAGGTAACCTCAGAGGTCCTTGAAAACCGTCCTGCGGCAAGTTTAAGTAGGATGTTGCAAGGAGCACTTCCCAACTTAAACCTAAAGATGGTGGATGGAAGTCCGACGCGCGGAGCAACTTTCAATGTGCGTGGATCAACCTCGATTGGTGCTGGGGGAAGTGCATTGGTGTTGATTGATGGAGTAGAAGGAGACCCCAATATGATCAACCCGAATGATATCGAAAGTGTAACGGTATTGAAAGATGCCTCATCGGCAGCAATTTACGGATCTAGAGCCGCATTTGGGGTGGTATTGATTACCACGAAAAACCCGAAAGCCGGAAAAGCAACCGTAACCTTAAACTCTAACTTCTCGATGAATAACCGGGTAGTTGAACCAAAATTAGTGACCAATGGTTATGAATGGGCAAAAAACTTTAATGAAGCTTTTAATGCCTGGTATGATTATAAATCAACTCCAATTTCGGTAAATAACATTTATCCATTCTCATTGGAGTATTTGGAAGCTTTGAAACAGCATTCCGAGAATCCTGGAGGCGAGGAAGTTGTTTTCAATAAGGCGACCAATCGTTATGAGTATTTTGGAAATACCGATTGGTACAATATGGTGTATAGAGAAAATATGCCGAGTACCGAACAAGCTATGAGCGTATCTGGAGGGGGAGAAAAAGCATCGTATTTTCTATCTGGCCGATACTTTCACCAAGGAGGATTATTCAATTTTAATCCAGATAAGTTCAACAAGTACAATATTCGTGGAAAAGGAGATATCAAAGTTACCGATTGGTTGACTTTCCAGAACAATACAGAAATCAGCAGTTATGATTATCACTATCCTATGTTTGCTGATGGCGATGGCAATATCTGGAGGCAGTTTGAGCACCAAGGATATCCCATGGCGGTAATTTATAATCCAGATGGCACCTTTACGCATTCTGCTGCTTATACCGGAATAGCATCCTTTATTGAAGGGAACAATGCTTCAGACCTGAATAATACTGTATTGAGAAATACTGCAGGAGTGATAATCAAACCAGTTAACGGATTGACTCTTAAGGGCGATTTCACCTATTCCAGAACTTGGGAAGATGAGCAAAGAACCAATAATTATATCAACTATAGTAATTCACCGGGCGTAATAGATCGTTTTGGACGTAGCTTATTGAGACAATTGAGCGAGCGTAAAAAATATCTAGGTGGAAACTTAACGGCAAATTATACCAAGAAATTTGCAGATAAGCATGATATCAATGCCTTATTAGGTTACAACGTAGAAACTCAAACTTTAAAAAGCTTGAATTCACAACGTGATGGTATAATTTTATCGAACAAACCGGATTTCAATTTAATGGATGGCTTGAATTTTAATATTACAGGAGGTGGAAATGAATGGGCATATTTGGGTGTATTCTACCGTTTCAATTATGCCTACGATAGCAAATACCTGATTGAGTTGAACGGTCGTTATGATGGATCCTCGAAGTTCCCTGAAGACCAACGATTTGGTTTCTTCCCTTCGGTATCAGCGGGATGGGTTGTTTCCAATGAATCGTTTTTCCAAGATGCAAAACCATTGGTTAGTAATTTGAAGTTCAGAGCTTCCTATGGTTCATTAGGAAATGGAAACGTAGCACCATACCGTTATCTTGAACAGATGTCGGTGGCCAAAACCGGAGTAATCCTAGGGGGTGTTCAACCAAGTTATACTTCCATTCCAGGAGTTATTCCATCTGGATTAACCTGGGAGAGATCCACAACGTTTAATGTGGGTGCAGATTTAGGGTTCTTCGATAATGCCTTGAACTTTACCTTCGATTGGTATAACCGGATGACCTACGATATGTTTACCGTGGGTGAGCCATTGCCAAATGTTTTTGGTGCCGCTGTTCCTTATGGAAACTTTGCGGACTTATCGACAAAAGGATGGGAATTGACGGTGAATTACAATAATCAATTTGAATTAGCCGGAAAACCCTTTAACTGGGGAATCAATGGATCTTTATGGGATAGTAGATCCCATATTACTCGCTTCAACAATCCAAAAAAATTATTGAACAACTATTATGTAGGTCAGGAGATTGGTGAGATTTGGGGTTATGAAACCTTAGGTTTCTTTACTTCAGAAGAAGATGTTGCCAACCATGCGGATCAAAGTTTTATCCGTAACTCGAACAATAATGTTTGGTTACCTGGAGATTTGAAATTTGCAGACTTACCAAATCAAAACGGAGAAGTGGATGGTGTCATAAACTCAGGCGATAATACAGTAGATAATCCGGGAGACCGTCGCATTATTGGTAATAATTCTCCGCGCTACCAATTTGGGTTTACCTTATCCGGAAAATGGAATGGGATAGGATTATCGGCATTTTTCCAAGGGATTGCAAAGCGTGATTATTATTTCTCACCAGAAGCAGGGTTGTTCTGGGGTCCTTACAATAGACCCTATGGATATCAGCCAACCAAAATGATGGAGGATATGTGGTCAGAAGAAAATCCAGATGCTTATTTCCCTAGATATAGAGGTTATACCGCCTTGGGTACTGACCGTTCATTGGGAGCACCTCAAACTCGTTATTTACAAGATGCTTCTTATTTACGATTAAAATCATTGACCATTGATTATAATGTGCCACAAAAATGGTTACAGAAAACTAAGTTAGCCAATGTACAAGTCTTTGCAAGTGCGCAAAACTTATTCACTTTCTCAGGATTGTTTAAACATACCGAGAATTTTGACCCAGAAGTTATAGAGAAGCCAATTGGTGAATTAACCAATGGATCAGGGGAGGGATACGCCTATCCACAATTAAAAACAACAACTTTTGGTCTTAACTTAACATTCTAATTCTACCATCATGAACTCAAAAATTAAATATAGTATATTAGGATTGGCTGCGCTGGCATTTACTTCATGTAGCAAGGATTTCTTGGACCGTGAGCCATTTGATAAATTAGTTCCAAACACTTATTTCACAACAGAGGCTGATTTACAGCTTTATGCAAATTCCTTCTATCAACAATTTATCCCATCTGGTTTATCCATTGTACAGGCGGATGAAATGGGTGAATATACCTCCAAGAATAATTCTCCGAAATTTATCTCGGGAAATTTCTCAGCTGTTGATCAAGGGGCATGGAGTTGGACGAAACTTCGGAATATCAATTATTTCTTAAGTAAATACGATAACCCATCCATTCCAGAAGAAGCAAGGAAGCATTATTCAGGGGTTGCCCGGTTGTTCAGAGCCATGTTTTATTTTGATATGGTCAAAGACTATGGGGATGTGCCTTGGTATTCAAAGCCATTGGCAACAGAAGATAAAGAGTTATTATATAAGGGTCGCGATCCCAGACATGCGGTAATGGATTCTGTTCTTGCGGATTTGAATTATGCGGTAGCCAATATTCGTGATAAGAAAGACAATACCTCTTCCATGATGACAAAATGGGTAGCCTTGGGGATGAAATCCAGGATTTGTCTATTCGAAGGGACCTATCGCAAATATCATCCAGAGATCAAGTTGACCAATACGGCAGAAAAATGGTTGACAGAGTCCTTGAATGCTTCCAAGGAGCTTGTGGATTCAAAGCAATATACCTTATACAGTACCGGCAATCCAAGCAAGGATTACCGAACCCTATTTACGAGTGAGAATCCCGTTTCAGGAGAGGTCATGTGGTCCAATGTTTATAACAATGCTTTAAAGAGATGGCATGAAATTACCTGGAAATTTAATTCAGCGACATTTGGTGCGAGATGGGGATTGAACAAACAATTTGTCAACACCTATTTGAATGTGGATGGAAGCCGTTTTACAGATCAAGTAGGATATGACGAGCTATTATTCGTAGATGAGATGAAGAATCGCGATCCACGATTATCACAGACGGTTCGCGGATTGGGTTATAAACGTTCAGATGGATCTGCAGCACCGGCGAATTTTGGGTATACCTTTACGGGTTACCATATTATGAAATTCAGTTTGGATGACAAGCGATTAGATGGTGTAACGGAGGGGTACAATTCCATTACGATGATGCGATTTGCGGAGATCTTACTGAATTATGCGGAAGCATCAGCAGAATTGGGTAAATTATCGGGTGATGCTGCCCTGTGGAATGAGACCATTGGAGCGTTGCGGGCGCGTGCGGGAATCAGTTCAAAACCACCTGCTGATGTTGATCGTTATTTGCAACAGGTTTATTTTCCGGAAATTTCTGATAAATACTTGTTGGAGGTCCGTAGAGAAAGAGGGATTGAATTGGTTTATGAGGGTTTACGTTATGATGACCTGATGCGTTGGAAAAAAGGAACCTTATTAGAAATGCCATGGAAAGGTATTTATGTGCCGGGAATGGATCAAGAAATGGATCTAGATGGCAATGGAACGCCTGATGTATCCTTTGTGACCAAAACACCATCAAGTCCAAAACAAGGAGTGTCCTATTTTGTTGTTGATGGAAAAGCGGCGAAATTGACTGAAGGAACCAAAGGGCATATTATCTGGCGAGCAGACGAGAATCGGAGGTTTGATGATAAAAAATATTTGAAGCCAATATCAAATGCGGATTTAGTTGTAAATCCGGATCTTGGCCAAAATCCCGGATGGTAATCCACCTAACTGTACAATTGAAATTAAATCGTCCTTAGATTTTCTAAGGACGATTTAATTTAATTAAGGCCATGGTAATCCATAGAAGTGCATTTTTGATATCGTTAATATACATTAGGATAAAGTGAGTTTTAACTTTCACGCATTACAACTTGAAATCTTTGTCAAACATAATACCTTTTATGTGATTTAATGGTAGCATTGGTAATAATTGGGATGAAACTTGCTTTGGACAAAGCCCTAAAAAAACTATTATGAGATAAGGGAAAGGATCAGTGTTTCCCTAATTGTCCAAGTTATGTTAAAGGATTTCAATCTACTATTTTCCTTGTAATATTTGATGAATAAATTTTATAAATTCATTCTACAGTAATTTCTCAAAATAAAAGCCTTTATGATGAGTTGTTGATGAATCTCATACAAATATGCATTAACTTTCTACTAAAGGGATTCTTGGTACTATGGGAAAGTTTCCTTAACAAAATCAAAAATTCAAGAATCATGTGGTGAAGATAAATTAATTTAGTCCTTAAACCCTTCCAATCAGGTGTTTTTTCGGAAAAAAAAGCCCCAATCGAATGCTGAAATACAATTGAGGCTCTAAACGATAATC
The DNA here is from genome assembly GCF_053644255.1 of Sphingobacterium sp. NPDC055431. Lineage (NCBI taxonomy): Bacteria > Pseudomonadati > Bacteroidota > Sphingobacteriia > Sphingobacteriales > Sphingobacteriaceae > Sphingobacterium > Sphingobacterium sp. NPDC055431. The sequence goes on along the minus strand of NZ_JBSHLH010000012.1, from coordinate 10,252 downwards.
ATCATGCTAAAAGATGATTATCCAATATACAAAAAAATCCCCAAAACCTTGACGATCTGGGGAGCCTAATTAAACAAAAACATAATTTTCATATGTTTATATCTCTCTGTCAGTAACAAATGTCTTTAATAATGGTTTTAAAAAAGACCAGGAATTATAATTATATAGATTATGAATAAAAAATCAAATATACCTTAAGACCTTTATCCGTCAATTATTTGGTTTTCCATTAATTTTAATAAAAGGGCTCCTTAGAACAGATTAAAAATTTCCTAGAATTCCAATTGGGAGGACTGCAGCTTGATAAGGTTTTTTGAAATTAGACAGAACCTATTCATCCTACCATTTGTCCAGTAAAAAAAGCAAATTTTATGGAAAAGCTCTTGAAATTGGACATTGAAAAATTCGTGCTGACACACGCTGAATGGATAAGAGATCATAAGTCATTGGAATTGGCCATTAAATATGTTGAAGAAGTCCTAAAGGATAACGATAGCCAATTAAAGAATGTAATAAAGAAACTATAGATAACTTCCGTGACGTTCAAAAATATAATCTTATAACTCAATTTTGGTTTCAGCCAAGTTTTTTTCTGTTATTTATTAATTCCTGGGGAAAATAGAAAACAGAGGTGTATCTAAATTGCCCAGTTAACAGCTAATGTTGGAGTTGGGAACAGTTGGTATCAAATGATTATTTTTCTAAGGCTTTAAACTAATGAATGTTGCTATTGCCATTATCAAACGCGAAATTGAAAAAATGAATGAAAGGATTAAAATGGAAACAAAAATACAAGCAGGCAAAAGGCCAGAAATTGATAGTGAATAGGAGAACTTCGAAAGCGTTTCCCAAATTTAATAAACTGAACCAAGTCATAAAATATCTTAAAAATTTTAGAGTACGTGAACAACCATCACGCCAATTTCATCCTAAGATTAAGGTATTCGATTAGGGCTCGGATTTCTATTTGGAATGAAGATAAAAAAATATAGAACTATTATAAATAAGGGTTGTTCTTATTTAAAACAATCTAAAAATTTTCATTATGGCAACAACAAAATCAGCAAGTACAGAAACTAAAATTAAAGCAAAAAGTAATGCTGCTAAAGATTTAAAGGATCTATTTGAAGACGGTCTAAAAGATATTTACTGGGCCGAAAAGGAATTGGTAAAGGCGTTACCTAAAATGGAGAAAAATGCAACCTCGCAAAAACTAAAAACTGCCATTTCTTCACATTTGGAAGAAACCAAGGAACATGTTAGTAGGCTTGAAGAAGTATTTAAGTCAATCGGGGTTAAAGCTAAAGCAGAGAAATGTGATGCGATGGCAGGATTGTTAGAAGAGGGAAAAGGCATAATGGAAGAAACTGAGCCTGGTGCTGTCCGTGATGCAGGAATAATTGCCGCTTCGCAGAAGGTTGAGCATTACGAAATCGCTACTTACGGAACATTGGCAGCTTTCGCAAAGGTCCTTCAGCATAAGGATGCGTTAAAACTGCTTTTGGCAACCCTAAAGGAGGAAAAATCCTGTGATGAAAAATTAACCTCTATTGCCGATACCAACTTAAATTCCAAAGCCGAATAAAGAATATAGTATTAGAGTGCTTAACAAAATGCCAATCAAGAAAGATTGGCATTTTTTATTTATCATCCCTGCTTAAAAAATTAGATTCACTAAGAAGTGATTGCTTTTTCCTATTCTTTATATAAACTTTAGTTAATTTCAATAACTGATAAACCTTCTTTCAAATTATCTAATGGTAAAAACATCTCCAGAACCTAAAATTCTCCAAATATGAATTATCACAGGAATATTTGGCTAAAACCATCATTAACCCTACATCCTTTAAGATTCTTTAAAATTGCATTTCAAATTTTTCCATAGATATTATGGAGAATGATAAGGACAACTGTGACTAAAACAAAGACTTCTTGCTAGAAAAGCAAATTGGAGCAATTTCTATAGAATTAAATCTAAGGATTTAAATAAAAACCCAATGGATTCACCCTATCCATTGGGAATTATTGAATAAACTCTCTATGATTGACTAGTAAAGTTAATGAAAAGATTCTTCACAAAAAAACCCAATAGCTACTATCCATTAGGCCCGTTAGTTAGAGTTCAAACGCTTTAGGGTCAAATATAGGAACGAGTGAGAAAAGATTGAAATTTCCCAAATGTTTTTTGCATTGATCCGGAAATTCCAGAAATAACATAACCGAATAATCTACTCTACGGGCAATGGAGTAAGTTGGCGAGAAAATGAACTATCGGATTTGTTTCTCTAACCTATGCTATATATGGTTATGATCGAAAAGATTCAAACCGTGGGCTTTTTTTGGTAATCTTTCCTTCTTACCCAGTTTCGATTTGGTTTTTAATATTCTTTCTCTGATCGAGAAATTCAACCCTAAGAATTGTGAAGATATCCGAAGGCGGTTCATTCCCTTGTTCGGGTAAAGATTAAAAGGGGAGGTCCATGCTGATGGTAACATATCAGTGAGGAGTTGGGAGTGTTGATAAAATCCCAATAAACTGATATTTATATAAATAATTTAATTCTGAGCAGAACTGGTCAATATGAACAGATATCTATATTGCAAACGGAATCTTTAGTTCCCTGAATTTTGTTCAGTGGGTTATCCTCGTGGATGGAGAAGATGAAGTCATTTGAAAACCCTGGATGTAAGAAATGTTCGATTGATTGAATTAAGACGTATCTACATTGTGAGGTCAATTGGCAAAAAAAACGCCTCGAGTGGCTGGAAGAGCTTGTTTTTTTATATATTTAGGAACTCCAAAATACTATAGTGGCAACCTCACGGCCAATAAATTTGTTAAGCGTATCCGGAGTAAGTCTACTCCGGATTTTTTTTATCATATCTATAATAGCAGCACTTGTTCTATCTTTATGGAATAATGGAAATCCAATATAAAATAATAGAATTCCTTATGCAAAGTATGAATCAGGGGGAAATCTCAACTGAACTCAAAGGTCAGGGCATCAGACCGAATAGCTTGAGTTTCATTGAAAAGTCCATCAATTCCATGAAGGCGAAGCATAATGCCAGAAGGATGTTCCAATTGGGGGTGATCTTATCCAGGTAAGAACGGTCAAGGAAAAAGCTTGTCCAAACTAGAAAGGTATCCAGCGGAAGTTATGAGGAAGTTTAAGCAATTCAGTTGGGATTGAATTTTAAACGCTTATTTTGAAGCCTCAACTAATTAGGGCAGTAAGTATCATTTTTAACTCCTCCAATTAACTTAAATTGGGTATAAATAACTATGTAATCCCAGTATTTTGCCAAAAAAATTGCTTATTAGTTTATTATTTCATACATTTGTTGCTCATTAATTATTTAACTGCAGAATTCTAAGCCAATATTCTGCAAATTAATCCCCAAAGTTTGATTGAAATAAGTGTTGTTGGTGGTGGAAGTTGGGCTACTGCTTTAGTAAAAATATTAACCGAAAACAAGATCCCAACATATTGGTACCTGCGAAGGAAAGAACAGGTAAACCATGTCAAGGAAAATGGAAACAATCCTAGTTACCTTCCGCAAGTTCAACTCAATCCTATATTTGTTTTTCCCAGTGGAAACCTGCGGCATGTGGTTGCTCAATCAAGGATTATCATTTTTGCCGTTCCAAGTGCCACCCTTAAGCAGGTCTGTTATGACCTAGATTGTTCACTTTTTGAAAACAAGATTGTACTAGCCGCAATGAAAGGTACTGTTGGAGCTAATTGTGAAGTCCCCAGCAGTTTTCTGAGCCAAACTTTGAAATTACCAGAGTCCCATATCGTGACCATTGCGGGACCTTGCCATTCAGAAGAAATTGCAGAAAACAAACAAACTTGCCTGACCTTATCCTGCTCAAACCCAGATACGGCTGATAAGTTAGCTGTTTTGTTTAAAAGACCTTATGTTAAAGTGCGCAGCAACATTGATCCAATTGGAGTTGGTTATGGTTCTATCTATAAAAACGTATTAGGTATAGCTAGCGGTATGGCCAAAGGTTTAGGTTATGGCGATAATTTCCTGGCTGTTCTCGTTAGCAATGCTCTTTTCGAAATGCAATGTATCCTAGGGACTGAAAGGGATGCGCAAAGAGAGATCTTGAATTCTTCCTATGCTGGAGATTTGCTGGTGACGGCATACTCGAACAACAGCCGAAATCGTCGTTTTGGAGAATTTGTTGCCCAAGGGCATTCGGCAGAAGGAGCAATGGATAAATTAGGGATGGTAGCTGAGGGCTACTGGGCAACTAAAGGGCTTTTTTGCTATGCGAAAGAACAGGGATTGGGTTTACCCATCCTTGAATCTATTTATGAAATATTATACGGAAACCATTCCGTAAGATCAAAATTTAAGGAATTGGAAGGGAAATTAAAATGATGCTATTAGCGACTGACTTGGATGGAACATTTTTAGGGGGGTCAATGGAAGATCGCCTAAAACTCTATCAGATTATCAAGGGAAATAGGGATATTCAATTGGTCTTCGTTACGGGGCGAGGATTGGAATCTGTTATCCCTTTGTTGAACGATCCAACGATCCCAACACCACATTTTATAATTGCCGATGTGGGGGCTACTATTTGCGAGGGTGCTACACTCACTACGATAGACTCCATTCAACATGAAATCGAAAGTAATTGGCCTTCGGTATATGAACTTCAGGGGGATTTTTCAGAGATTCCCGGTTTGGTATATCAAAGAGTCCCCCAGCAGCGACGCTGCTCATATTATTACGATGCAAGTACGGATTTAGTTAAGGTTCGCGCTATTGCTGAAGGGAGAAATTGTGATGTGGTCACATCCTTGGGAAAATATTTGGATATTCTTCCTAAAGGCGTCAATAAAGGGAGTTCACTGAAAAAATTGGTGGCTCATTTGGGTGTGCCAGAAAACAAGGTTTTGGTTGCGGGTGATACATTGAACGACCTCTCCATGTTCCATACTGGATTTTTAGGTGTTGCTGTTGGGGAGTCTGAAACCGCACTTCTTGATGCTACTGAAGATCTGTTGAATGTATATCAGGCACGTCTTCCGGGAGCTGGGGGGATTCTTGAATGTATGGAAAAAATCGAATCTTTTGCCCCCTTCGTTGATAATTTCATTGAAGAACCCCTGCTTCGGCAATCTTCCAAAGATCGCCAGTTGGTAATGGTTTACCATCGACTGCCTTTCGAAAGGATCATGGTTGAAGGGAGCATGAAAAATGTTCCCCCGCAAAGCCCCAATGGAATAATTCCTTCTTTATTAGGACTCTTTGAAAAGGGGAGACCCGGCATTTGGATTGGTGAGGAAGTGGATCTTGGGGAAGGAAATCAGGATGTAAGGCAAAAGGTTGATATCGATAAATACCCTAACCTTGATGTCTCAGCTATCTCACTTTCCCAGAAAGACATTGATAAATTCTATAGGGTGTTTTCCAAGGAAGCATTTTGGCCAACAATTTTTTCTTTTGTCGATAAGGCTAAATTTAATCACCTGGACTGGGCTCATTATTTAAAAATAAATAAGCTTTTCGCCCAGCGGATAGCGAAAGAAGCCGAACCTGAAGCATTGGTATGGATTCACGAGTATAATCTTTGGATGGTCCCTTCATTCCTAAAAATGATGCGTCCAGATCTTAAAATTGGTTTTTTTCACCACACTGCTTTCCCCGCAGCAGATATTTTCAATACGATTCCATGGCGAAGGGAGATCATAGGGAGCTTGTTAATGTGTGATTTTATCAGTTTCCATATCCCCAGGTATGTGGAGAATTTTATTGATGTCCTGCGCAGTCACACTCCTTTTAAGCGGATGAGATCGGTGAATGTTTCCAAGCAGTTTCTTACCTATAGTATGGCGTTGGGTGTTGAAGAGATGACCAAAATAATCTCTGTTGATGGACGAACTATTCGATTAGGTGCACAACCGGTTGGAGTTAATTATGAGTTGATTGAGAACTTGATAACTAAGGAAGGGATTGCGCAGCGGATCGAAAAATACAGAGCGGAGGCAGAAAATAAAGATATGAAACGAATTGTGTCAATTGAGCGGATGGATTATGTGAAGGGACCTTTGGAAAAGATATTGGCATTCGGGGAGTTTCTGAAGGAATATCCCGAATTTCGGGGAAAGGTCGAACTGATAAACGTCTGTACCCCACCATCGAAAGGCATGCGCATCTATGACAAGATCAGGGATCAGGTCAATCAGGCTGTGGGAGAAATCAATGGTAGGTACGCTACTCTGGACTGGACTCCAATTCAATATTTCTTCCAAGCGCTTCCATTCGAAGAAGTCCTTGTCCAATATGCTCTGGCAGATGTGGCTTGGATAACACCTTTGCGAGATGGTCTGAACCTTGTTTCCAAGGAATTTGTCGCAACGCAGGGGATCTTGAACCAATCGGGAGTTCTGGTACTTTCTGAATTTGCTGGTGCGTCTGTCGAACTCCCATATTGTGTCCCAACAAATCCCTATGATCGCCGAAGCATGATCGAGTCCTTACACCAAGCCCTTACCATGCCGGAAGAGGAAGCCCTTTTGCGGATCAAGAGGTCCTTACAACAAATTAAACATTATGATGTTCATTACTGGGGAGAGGATTTTGTCAGGGAACTTGAAACGAGCAATTACACTAACCAAGTAAAGGATCAAAACAAAAGAATGTAGATCAATTTGAAAATGTAATAAGGGAAATCGAGCAATTAATGATGGTGCAATTGCGAATGCTCCTATTGTTAACTTTTCATTGGTGTCAGAAGAATAGGTACTGTTTTTTGAAAAATGGTTGATTTGCATGTTTCAAAACCTTGTCAAAATACCAATGGTGTGATCTAGAAAAAAAACAGATAATATTGCCTGAAAAGGCATAAATTTAATTTGATTAAAAAATAGAACCAGTCTATGTCAAAAACGAAAAATTTCAGATCATCCTTCAGCATGGGAGTCACCATTCCAAGCTTGATATTTATTGTAGGGGTATGTTTGGCATCAGCTATTTTCCCTGAGGCAGTGAACAAGATCCTAAATGATATTAAGGCCTTTATTTTTGTAAACCTGAATTGGGTATACGTCTGGTCGGTAACCATTTTTGTACTTTTCCTTTTATTTTTGATGGTCAGTAAATTTGGCGACATCAAACTGGGCAGGAACGACAGCTCTCCGGATTATTCATTTTTTTCATGGATATCTATGCTCTTTGCTGCAGGCATGGGAATAGGCTTGATGTATTTTAGTGTTTCAGAACCCATGCAACATTATACCAATGAGATTTTTGCCAAGAAGAGTTATGTCAATGCGGCTAAAAATGCCCAACTGTATACATTTTTCCATTGGGGTATCCACGCCTGGGCAATATATGGGCTTGTCGGTCTAGCACTGTCCTATTTTGCCTATAGGTATAAACTCCCCCTATCGCTAAGAAGTTGTCTGTATCCATTATTGAAGGATAGGATCCAGGGTAATTGGGGCAATGCAATCGATGTTTTTGCCCTATGCAGTACTTTCTTTGGCATAACGACAACCCTAGGCTTTGGGGTGGTCCAGGTAAATTCAGGATTGGAGATCCTTGGTATCGTTCCTAGTACCGATTTCATCTACCAGGTTTTCATTGTCGTTATCCTGGTATCGATTTCAGTTTTTTCAGCTACTACAGGAGTTGATAAAGGGGTAAGGATCTTGAGTAACATCAATATAGGGGTGGTTATTTTGCTGATGGTTTTCGTGCTCTTTCTTGGTCCGACCGTCTATCTGATAGGGAGCTTCACGGAAGGGATTGGAAATTACATCAATAATTTCTTCAGCCTAACGTTCAATACCCATGTTTATGAAGAAGAATCCTTGCCATGGTTCTACAATTGGACAATCCTGTACTGGGCTTGGTGGATCTCATGGTCCCCTTTTGTCGGCCTATTCATCGCCAAGATATCAAAAGGAAGAACCATTCGCGAATTTATCGCTGCGGTGCTTATCCTTCCTTCTATCTTCAATTTTATGTGGATGTCAGTGTTCGGCAATAGTGCCATATGGCTGGACAGCCATGTTGCGGAAGGTGCATTGAGCGCACTGGCAACTGATCCAGATTCCCTTATGTTCAGGTTTTTGGAATACCTGCCATTAACCAAATTGATCAGCTTTATGGTGATAGGGATCATCATGATTTTTTTTGTAACCTCGGCAGATTCAGGAATGTTCGTGATGAACAGCATCGCAACCAAGAATGCAAAGATTTCCCCTAAATGGCAGATTGCAGGATGGGGCGGGCTGTTGGCCGTTTTGGCACTATTCTTATTGAATGCCGGAGGGTTGGAGGCACTGCAGAGCATGACCCTGATCACAGCACTTCCCTTTTCGTTAATCATACTGATGATGATAGTTTGCCTTGTTAAGGCCCTATCGATCGATAAGAAGTATTACGAACAAGAGTTCTCGGTATCGACTGTTCCGTGGTCGGGGAAATTCTGGAAAGAACGGCTAAAACAAATCGTAAATGCTGACGCCCGGAGCGATGTAGATGAATTTATCAACCAAATAGCTGCTGAAGCTATCCATGAGCTACAGCAAGAATTCATGAAGAATGGTGTCGAAGCTAAGGTTACCCAGGGTTCAGAACCAAAGTTCGTAGAGATCGAGATTCAGTATGACCTTGTCAACAATTTCCTCTACGGCATCAGGCGTGAATCCAGGGAAGTCCCTGAATATTTCCAGAGTGAAGAAAACCTTACGGATAGTGGGGAAGGGGAGGCCTACTTTCCTTTGGCATATTTTGGGGACGCCCGGCAGGGATATGATGTGAGATTTTTCACAAGGGAAGAACTGATCGCTGATATCCTTAAGCATTATGAAAGATTTGTGGCCATAATCTCTGAGGGAAAAAATGAAATGTTCATCAGCAGCAATGCCAATAGAAGGATCAGGTAGGAATTTCCTTTTCTTTGACCGGAAAAGGCAAACTTTTCCCAATTATCCTTGGGAGAGTTGATTATTTGACTTAGATATTTCTGTTTTCAATCGAACAGCTAGTTTTTCAATCTGCAATTTGATCATGTTTTCGGTTGCTTCTCTGACAATGTAGAGTCTTTGAACATAGATCTGCGAGGCATAAATTCCGCAAAGTACATAAACATCAGTTCCTATTGGCCAGCTCTCTTCAGCATGGAGTCTAGTATCTACTTTAGTTAGGCTGATGTCATAATAGTCAAAAATACCATCCAGCATTGACTTTAGGCAAACTAAGATAAATTGATTTCTCATCATAAACTGAATTGGTTCACTGGGCATTTAAAAAACAAACCCAAAGCTAAAGCACTGGGCCTGATTGAAAAATGATCTTGATCAGGATAATTGATGAAATTTTACATCAAATTTCTATAATTAACAAGGGTGCCAGTAATTATTCTATTAGATGTACCATTATATCCTGTCACTAATACCACAAAATATTTTAATCGAAAAAATACGTTAGGAATGCTCTCAAATAATTTTCCATGATGTAGTTACCCTTTGGGTTTGACGATAGAATCTATTTTACTCTTGAAATTTTCAAGAAATCCAATTCTATGGAAAAAATGTATCCATCGAGCATCTGTCATTAGTGGCAGGATATCGATTTAAGAAATCTAGGAATATTATTAAATCTTGAACCAAATCAAGTAGTTTTAATGAAGAGAGCCTAACTGATAAGGTTAGGCTCCCAGATTCTAAACTGTTATCTATGCTTCCTTATCCAAATCGTTTAACCATGATCTTACCTCTTCACGGGTCTTGCCCGTTTTTTCCTGCAGCCTTCCATAGAGTTCATCTTCTTTTCCTTCAACATAAAGAAGATCGTCATCCGTTAAATCTGCATACTTCTGTTTAACCTTACCTTTGAGGATGTTCCATTTTCCTTTTAAATCTAAAGAATTCATATATATTTAATTTAGTATAAACTAAATAACACATCCAATTAAATAAGGTTTTCGAAAATATTAAATTAGATAAAAAATAATGTTTATTCCACTTTGGATTACGAATAATAATAATTTTTTCAGTTTACGTTTATTCCATTTTGAAAGATGAGGGCCCTTATCATAATTTTTATAAGCACTGCAAAATCAAGAATATTATTTAAGGACAAAAAACGACGCCTGATTCGGTAACAGTGCCCAATTTTAAGGTGCAAAGCCGTATTTGGATGTGAAAGGCGAAGAGGTTTGATTGGGATGGGATTAAGTAAGTTTGGTGAACAAGGATATGCAATATTGTTATTC
>NZ_JBSHLH010000011.1:39471-140918 GCF_053644255.1 Sphingobacterium sp. NPDC055431 | reverse complement strand
GATGGTATTGCCGTAACAGGTGGGAGAGTAGGTCGGTGCCTAATTTTATACGGGAGCCCGCTGTCAACAGACAGCGGGCTTTCTGTTTTTAGGGGCAATTGGTAATAAGTTATGCCGGTAGGGAGGCGGATCCGTTCCGTCGCCATAATGTCCATCCTGCTCCTGGAATATCCTCCCATCCCATTAATCCTGGTCCGTTCCCAGTTCTTGGCCCATTCCTCTCATCCATTTAATCCTGGTTCAAACCCATCCTTTTCCATCTCAAACCAAACCATCCTCTCATCCTTTTTAGCTCCTTCTTCCTTGTTCAATAGTTAAAGAAATATCTTCCCTATATAATATACATAGAATTCAGGCAGCTTCTGCTTAAATTAAAAGTTGACTCCGTTATTGCTGAACCGTTTTTTTAAATCTAGCTCAAGTTCAGCTTGCAGATTGGTCCAATAATTCTATAAATTTATTGAAATTCAATCGATGATTCTTAAATTTAACCTTAGACTTAAGTTTAAACATTTATTTTATGTAATTATTTGCTTATTTTTACTGATGGTTTGCTAAATTATTTCACTTATCCCTATTGAAAAATATTATCTCTTATTTTTATAAATTAATTAATCCATAAAAAATATTCCTACTTTTACATATAGTTTCTTTCTGATTTTGCGTACAAATTGTATATTTATAAGGAAAGATAATAAGTTGTTAATATTGATTTGCCCAAAAATCAATTTAGTGGATTTAAGTTAATACATATGCAGAGCATTAAATTAGGAATAGTTGACGATAGCGTCTTTTGTCGTACTTTGACAAAATTTCAGCTCTTGAACATAAATTCAGTTCACTTTGATTTTGTAATCGAGGCAGAATCCATATTGGACTTTCAAGCTAAGGCTTCCTCAGCAGATATTCCTGAGGTAATCCTCTTGGATATCATGATGCCGGATATTGATGGTATTTCAGGTATCCCAATGATCAGGGCTCTTTATCCCAATGTACATATCCTTATGCTTTCCGATGTTGACAATCCAGCAATAGTTCGAAAGAGCCTTCTTGCAGGTGCGAATGCCTTTGTGAAAAAAGGAACGAAAGCAGTGGATATGATGAATATCATCATCGATGTCATCAATGGCTCCTCCTATGTCAGTCCAGAACTTACTAAATCTCTATTTTTTGGTATTCAACAACCTCCTCAATCGAGAAGAAAATTATCTAAACGTGAATTGAACATTGTACATCGCCTTTTGGAGGGATTTAGTTTGGATAATATTGCAAAAACCTTCGAAATCACTGTGGACAAGTTATGGCAATTGATCAATGTTATCCTTAAAAAGCTCAATATTGTGAGCTCTGTGCGGGTTCCTTCTGTATAGCAATCCTTAGTTCATCCTCTGCTAATAATAGTATAATAACAATATTACACTATCCTATTCCTTTTTTTTCTATTTTTCAGTTTTATAAAACGTGAAAACGATAAGTTTTTAACTAACCTGAAATGAAAAGAAAATCCATTATAATATTATTGATAACGGTACTGGTTGTTGGTGGAATGGTCTATTATAGGATCAACAAAAACAAAGAGAAAGCAGCTGCTCAACAAGGACCTAGAGGGGGCAATTCCTCCGTAAAGGTATATGGAACGGTTGTTCAGGGTCAGCCTTTCTCTGATTTCCTTTCTTTATCAGGTGCCATTGAAGCTGATGAACAAATAGAACTTCATACTGAGATTTCAGGTATCGTGGAATCTATCAATTTCACTGAAGGTGGACGGGTTTCTCAAGGACAACCTCTATTGACGATCAATGATGCTGAGTTGCAGGCACAGTTGGCTCAGGCCCAGACCCGCAATAACCTGGCTGCTGAAAATGAAAGGAGGGCAAAGCTTCTCTTAGAAAAGGAAGCGATCTCTCAGGAGGAGTACGACATCGCTAGTGCCGATTTCAGGACCGCGCAATCACAGATCCAATTGATCAAGGCACAGTTGAGCAAGACGGTAATCAGAGCTCCTTTTTCTGGTCGGATCGGTCTAAGGAATATTTCAAAAGGAAGTTATGTGACTCCGACTACCAATATTGCCCAATTGGTCAATACCAATAGATTGAAGGTTTCTTTTTCAATTCCTGAAAAATATGCCAATAAAGTAAGGATCAATAATCAGATAAAATTTAGTGTCCAAGGTGTAGAAGGGGAATTTACAGCGAAGATCTATGCTACAGAACCTGCCGTAGAAGCAAACACAAGGACATTATTGGTAAAAGCAATCACATCTAACAGTTCAGATCATATCATTCCGGGAACATTTGCCAATATTATCTTTCCATTGGAAACATTGGAAAATGGATTGCTGGTGCCTGCGGAAGCTTTGATACCTGTTCAAAATGGTAAGAAGCTATTTGTAATGAAAAATGGTCTGGCCAATGAGGTCATGGTTGAAACAGGAGCGAGAACGGATGAAGACGTATTGATTACTTCAGGAATACAGGGTGGCGATACGGTACTGACTTCGGGGGTAATGTCCTTGCGTAATGGCTCTAAAGTTCAGGTGAACCTTCAATAATCGATAAGAAATGAGTTTATCTACCATAAGTATTAAGCGGCCGGTCCTGACCATAGTCATGAACCTGATCCTGATTCTCTTTGGAATCATTGGATACACGTTCTTGGGTGTGCGGGAATTCCCTTCTATTGATCCAGCACAGATTTCTGTGCGGACAAACTATGCTGGGGCAAATGCAGACATCATTGAGTCGCAGATTACGGAACCCTTGGAAAAATCCATTAACTCAATTGATGGAATCCGAAATATATCTTCTTCTTCCAATCAAGGATCCAGTAATATCACTATCGAGTTTAACCTGAGCAAAAACCTGGAGGAGGCTGCGAATGATGTGCGTGACAAGGTTTCGCAGGCTTTACGGAGCTTGCCTCAAGATATTGATGCGCCGCCAGTCGTTTCCAAAGCTGATGCAGATTCAGAGCCTATCCTGACGATGACCATGCAAAGCGCAACGAAAAACGTATTGGAGCTTTCGGATTATGCCGAAAATGTAATCGCACAAAGGCTACAGACAATACCTGGGGTGAGTTCGGTTCAGATTTGGGGGCAAAAGAAATTTGCCATGCGCCTTTGGATTGATCCTGTGAAGTTGGCATCCTATGGACTGACGGTTCTGGATGTTAGGACGGCTTTGACCACGCAGAACGTGGAATTGCCTTCGGGCAAACTGACCGGTGCCAATACGGAATTGGCCATCAAGACCATCGGAAACCTTGCAACAGAGGAAGAATTCAGTAATATCATCATACGATCAGATAACAACCGAATCGTTCGCTTTTCGGATGTAGGTAAGGCCGCACTGGAAGCTGAAAACTTTGAGACGAAGATGTCCGACTCGGGTTTCCCCATGGTGAGTTTGGCAGTAATCCCTCAGCCTGGCACGAACTATCTGGAAATTGCAGATCAGTTCTATACGGAATATGACCGTATGCAGAATGAGCTGCCGGAAGGCTTTGAATTGAACATAGCAATAGATAACACCCAATTCGTCAAGAAAGCGGTATTGGAAGTGGTAGAAACCCTATTGATCGCTATCGTATTGGTGGTGTTGATTATCTATCTGTTCTTCCGAAACTGGTCCATTGCATTTAGGCCATTGATCGATATACCCGTATCATTGATTGCGACATTTTTCATTATGTACCTCTGTGGTTTCTCCATCAACGTGCTGACCTTGCTGGCCATTGTATTGGCTACCGGTCTGGTGGTGGATGATGGTATCGTGGTCACAGAAAATATCTTTAAGAAAGTGGAAGAGGGGATGTCGCCCATTCAAGCGGCCATCAAAGGTTCCAATGAGATCTTCTTTGCGGTAATCTCCATTTCTATTACGTTGGCAGCAGTGTTTTTACCGGTAATCTTTTTAGAGGGGTTCGTGGGAAGGCTGTTCCGGGAATTCGGTGTCGTCATCGGGGCGGCTGTATTGATTTCAGCCTTCGTTTCCCTGACCTTGACACCGATGTTGAATGCCTACCTCATGAAAGGTGGCGAACAGAAGAGATCGAAGTTTTATATGCGTACCGAACGTTATTTTGAAATGATGAACGCAGGCTATGCCGATTCGCTAAAAAGCTTCTTGAGCATGAAATGGCTTAGTTTTGCCACCATTTTGGCCTGTTTTGCATTGATCTATTTCTTCTATCAATTACTTCCTAAAGAAACTGCTCCTTATGATGATAGGAGTTACATCAGTCTGAGAGCAACAGCTCCGGAAGGGGTGTCCTATGATTATATGGATAGATTTATGACCGACCTAACCATGTTGATCAACGATTCAGTACCTGAGAAAAAGGTTAGTTTGGTGATTACATCCCCAGGATTTGGTTCTGCTTCGTCCAATTCAGGATTTGTCCGCCTTGGATTAGTGCAACCTGGTGAAAGGGAAAGGACGCAACAAGAGATCGCAGATGACCTATCTAGGTTGACGAGAGGCTACTCAGAAGGACGTGTATCGGTATCACAACAACCTACTATTTCTGTCAATAGAAGGGGAGGTCTGCCGATTCAATATATTATTCAAGCGCCTAACTTTCAGAAATTGGAGGAGAAAATTCCGGAGTTTATGGATGAATTGGCAAAGGACAATACTTTTTCCATTACGGACGTCAATTTGAAGTTCAACAAACCTGAAGTATATGTCAGCATTGATCGGGAAAAAGCCCAATCCTTAGGAGTATCGGTCTTAGATGTTGCCCAGACCTTACAAATGTCGCTTTCGGGACAGCGCTTCGGTTATTTTATGATGAATGGAAAGCAGTATCAGGTCATGGGGCAGTTTGATCGTAAGGATCGCTCAACGCCGATGGACCTAGCCTCTATTTTTGTCAAGAACAATCAGGGCCAGTTGATACAATTGGATAATATCGTGGAGATCGAAGAGAGAAGCAGTCCACCACAGTTGTTCCATAACAACCGCTATATGGCAGCGACCGTATCTGCGGGGCTTGCACCAGGTAAGAGCATGGGCGATGGGATTGAAGCGATGGAGGCGATCAAGGAAAGGGTATTGGATGATACCTTTACCACCGATCTTGGCGGTGAGTCCAGAGACTTTGTAGAAAGTGGTTCGAATACGATGTTCGCTTTTGGATTGGCGGTATTGCTAATCTTTTTGATCCTAGCTGCCCAATTCGAGAGTTTCATTGACCCTATTATTATCATTATTACGGTTCCGATGGCAGTTGCTGGAGCTATGTTCTCGCTTTGGCTCTTTGGCCAATCCTGGAATATCTTTTCGCAGATCGGAACGATCATGTTGATTGGTTTGGTAACGAAGAACGGTATCCTGATTGTGGAATTTGCAAACCAGCTACGTGAAGAAGGCTATAATAAATACGATGCCGTTGTTACAGCATCAGAAGCGAGGTTAAGACCTATTTTAATGACTTCACTAGCCATTGCTTTAGGGGCATTGCCAATTGCGCTTTCCCTAGGGGCAGCTTCAACCAGCCGTATCGGCATGGGGGTGGTGATCGTAGGCGGAACTATTTTCGCATTGATATTGACTTTATTTGTTATTCCTGCATTTTACCTGATGATGTCAAGGAAGAAGAACTTACATCCGGAATTGGAAGAAATTAAAATGCTGGAGGAAATTGAAGAATAAAATGAAGAAACTTGTCTTATTAGGCTGTCTGATACTCTTAGCAGGGGTGAATTTGAATGCGCAGGGACTATTGACCGCTAAGGATGCTGTTCAGATAGCTCTTGAGAATAACTTTGAAATAAAACTATCGCAGAATGACCTGCGTGTTGCCCAGGAAAACATGACCTATGGCAATGCCGGTATGTTGCCTACGGTTACAGGTAATTTCTCCCAGAACAACTCTGTCATGAACTCTTCACAGGTTCAGGCCAATGGAGATCAACGTTCATTGAGAAATGCGAAAAACAATAATATGAGCTATGGCGTTAGCATTGGATGGACCATCTTTGATGGTTTTGCGATGTTTTCCAGGTATGACCAATTAAAGGAGCTTCAGAAACAAGGGGAGTTTGAACTTAAAAAAACGATCTTGGCTAAGGTCTCCGATGTTATCTCCACCTATTACACCATTGTAGAGCAACAGAATCTTCTAAATGCCATAGATTCAAGTATCAATATCTCCACGGAACGCCTGCGTACAGCTGAAAATAGATTCATGATCGGAAAGGCTTCCCGCCTGGAAGTATTGAACGTGCAAGTGAACCTCAATGAGGATGAATCAAATAGACTAAGGCAAGCCAATGTAGTCAAGAACTTAAAGATTAACCTGAACAGCCTGATGGCGCGTGATCTAAATATTGAATTTGATGTAGAAAGAGAAGTTGAGTACGATGATTCATTGATTTATGATGAGTTATTGAACAAAGCCAAAGAATACAATCCAGACCTACAGATCATAGCCATCAATAAAAGGATGGCTGAATTGGAAGTGAAGAGAGTCAAGGGAAATCGATATCCCATTGTACGATTGAATACAGGTTACAATTTTTCAGAATCTGAATCCAGTTTAGGTTTCGTATCCAGTTCGAACTCCCGAGGGTTTAATTATGGTGTTACAGCTTCGATCAATATTTTTGATGGATTTAACCAACGTAAAAATGAAAGGGTTGCCAAGATCCAATTGGAAAACTCCGGATTGATGATCGATCAGCAGAATCTATTGATCAAGACAGCCATGTCCACCGCATATGAATCTTATCAAACAAACCTGTCTTTAGCACGATTAGAGGAGAATAACGCCGATATCGCCAGACAGAACCTCAATATTACCTTAGAAAAATATAAGATAGGAACCATCTCTGCCGTAGAATTCCGTGATGCACAGGAAAACTTTATCAATGCAGTATCTAGGTTCAATTCTTCTCGCTTACAGGCCAAGCTTTCAGAGCTTGCACTAAAGGAGATGATCGGAAATATCAATCTATAGTCTTTTGTCTCAATATTTTGACAGAAAGCAAACGGTTGTGCAAATTGGACAAACGTTTGCGTGGTCAAATTGTTTTTGTTTTATCAAAAATCATATTATCATTGTATTAGTGGTTTGATAATCAAGCCCCTCAACCAAATTATACCATTCGTTAATTTGTGATAAATCAAAATTTGACTGTTTAGTTTGTTTTAAAATAGGTGATTTATAGGGGGACTATGTCCCCCTTTATTTTGTAAATTAGTTTGATAATAAATTTATACTATGAATAACTCCCGTAGAGATTTTTTAAAGAAGGCTGGTTTGTTGTCCAGCGCAGCAATTACATTGCCCTCTTTGCAAAACGAGGTGTTTGCAAGCTCCAACTTTAATATGTCTGGATTTGCTGCTCCAAAAATAGATAAAGTAAAAGTAGCCGTAATTGGTTTGGGTATGCGTGGTCCTGGCGCCGTGGATCGTCTTTCATACATTGAAGGCGTAGAAATCGTAGCACTATGTGATAAGCATGCAGACCGTGTGACCAAGGCTCAAACTATCTTAACTAAAAAAGGATTGAAGGAAGCTAAAGCCTATTCAGGTGAAGATGGCTGGAAATCCATGTTGAAAAACGAAGAACTAGACCTTGTATATATCACAACTCCTTGGGAATACCACGCTCCAATGGCTATTGAAGCAATGAAATCTGGTGCACACGCTGCAACAGAAGTTCCAATGGGATTGACGATCTCTGAAATCTGGGAAGTAGTAAAAACTTCTGAAGCGACCAAGAAACATTGTATGATGTTGGAGAACTGTTGTTATGACTTCTTCGAAATGTTGACTTTGAACATGGTACGTCAAGGATTATTCGGCGAATTGGTACATGCTGAAGGTGCTTATATCCATGACTTATTGGACTTGAACTTCGATAAGAAAGGTTATGAAAACATGTGGAGATTGCGTGAGAACATCAAATTGAACGGTAACTTGTACCCAACCCACGGTATTGGCCCAATCGCGCAATGTATGAACATCAACTGTGGCGATAAATTGAACCACCTCGTTGCTATGCAGTCTAATGACTTTATGATGGCTGACAGAGCTAGAGAATTAGCAGCAAAGGATGATTTCTTCCAAGAATTCGTTGGTAAGAAATACAGAGGAAATATGGATACGACCTTGATCAAAACGGAAAAAGGTAAAACATTAATGGTTCAACATGATGTTACATCACCTCGTCCTTACTCTCGTATCCACTTATTGAGCGGTACAAAAGGCTTTGCACAGAAGTACCCTCAAGAAGGAATCGCTTTCGGACATAGCTTCGTAAAACCAGAAGAACTTAAAAAACTATACGATCAGTACACTCCGGAACTGGTGAAATTCATTGGTGAACAAGCTAAGGAAGTTGGTGGCCATGGTGGTATGGACTTTATGATGGATTGGAGAATGATCGACTGTCTGCGTAATGGTCTTCCTCTTGATCAAACGGTATATGATGGCGCCGTATGGAGTGCAATCGTTCCATTAAGCGTTGAATCTGTTTCTAAGAACAGCAGAACAGTGGATATCCCTGACTTCACTAGAGGTAACTGGAAAACAAACAAACCTCATGACATGACATTGAACGGTGGTGGTAACACCAAGATCCGTCCAAAGGTTAACGCGAAGGATGTTCAATTAAATGTGAAATAGTTAAAAATCCTATATTTTCATTAAAGCTGCCTCAAAAGGCAGCTTTTTTTGATTCCTTTCTGATTCCATGGCGAATGTCCTTGGTTTTCATTTTTCAATTACTCTGTTATCTTTGTAAAAGGAGATCTTTCAATCCTATACTATGAACATTTTCAAATCTATTCCTATTTCCCTTTTATTGTTCACTGCTTGCCAATCTGGTGCTAAGAATAAAGAACAGGTTGTCTTTTCAGATTCGGTTGCCGTATGTCATACCTCATCCATTCCTTCCCGTTTTGCAAACCTAAAGAAGGATTCAGTGGGTAATAATCTCCTAGGGGAGGATAAAGCAGAAATGGTCTTGATTGAAGGGGGAACCTTTGAAATGGGAAGCAATAGCTTTCAGGATGCACAACCTTTGCACCAAGTTACGGTCAATAGCTTTTATATGGACGTGCATGAGGTAACCAATGCCCAGTTTGAAGCCTTTGTGAAAGCCACTGGATATGTAACGGTAGCGGAGCGGCCATTAGATCCAAAAGATTTCCCTGGAGCTGACCCTGCTTTATTGGTGCCAGGCTCAGCAGTCTTCTCGGCTCCAAAACAAGTCCAAGGTTTGCAAGATCACTTGCAATGGTGGGAATATGTTCCCGATGCCAATTGGCGCCATCCTGAAGGACCTAAGAGTAGCATTAAAGGAAAAGAGAACCATCCTGTCACGCAACTTGCCTACGAAGATGCAGAAGCCTATGCAAAATGGGCTGGAAAGCGACTTCCAACAGAAGCGGAATGGGAATATGCAGCCAAGGCAGGTAAACATCGAGCGGAAACCTACTATTGGGGGTCTGAGAAGTTGGAAGATGGCAAATGGCTAGCGAATATTTACCAGGGTGAATTCCCCACCAAGAACTCTAAAGAAGATGGATTCGAAGCTACGGCACCAGTCAAGTCCTTTCCAGCGAATGCCTTTGGCCTTTACGATATGGAAGGTAATGTCTGGGAGTGGTGTTCTGACTTCTACAGACCAGATTACTACCAATATAGTCCCAAAGGTAACCCCAAAGGACCGGCAGATTCCTACGATCCCCAAGAACCCGGAACCATCAAACGCGTACAACGTGGAGGCTCATTCCTTTGCAATGACCAATATTGCGAGCGCTATAAAGCCGGAAGTCGAGGAAAAGGAGAAATCAATTCGCCGACAAATAATGTAGGGTTTAGGTGTGTCAAGAGTAGTATTTAGTAGAGAGTATTTAGTATTTAGACATCTTCAATATTCAAAAAGGTCTGAGAAATTATTCTCAGACCTTTTCGTTTTTTTTATATCTAAATACTAAATACTTAGTACTCTGTACTGCTACTGCGCATTCAAGAACATTGATTTCTTGCTGTACAATTCTCTGAAATGTGGATCGTTAAGATCTTTGATAAAGCGGATTGCTTCACCAGTAGATTTCATCTCAGGGCCTAATTGCTTGTCTACCTCAGGGAATTTTGAGAAAGAGAATACAGGCTCTTTGATGGCGTATCCATTCAGTTTGCGCTCGATCGTGAAGTCTTTCAACTTGTTCTCGCCCAACATCACCTTTGTAGCGATATTGATGTAAGGTACATCATAAGCTTTCGCGATAAATGGAACTGTACGTGATGCACGAGGGTTTGCCTCGATTACAAATACATTCTCATCTTTGATGGCGAATTGGATATTCAATAGACCGATCACATTCAATGCTTTCGCTAATTTGATGGTATATTCTTCCATTTTCTGCTGAACCTTTTCTGATAAGCTAAATGGAGGCAATACTGCTGATGAGTCACCAGAGTGGATACCTGCAGGCTCGATGTGCTCCATCATTCCGATGATGTGAACATCTTCACCGTCACAGATCGAATCTGATTCCGCTTCTTCAGCTCTATCCAAGAAGTGGTCAATTAGGATATGGTTACCTGGAAGATTTTTTAATAGGTTCACTACTGCTTTCTCCAAGTCTTCATCGTTGATCACGATGCTCATTCCTTGTCCACCTAGTACATAGGAAGGACGAACCAATACTGGGTAACCGACTTCATTCGCAACCTTGATCGCTTCCTCTGCAGAAGTTGCCACACCATATTTTGGATAAGGGATATCTAAATCTTTCAATAGATCCGAGAAACTTCCACGGTCTTCAGCCAAGTCCATGTTTGCAAAGTTTGTTCCGATGATCTTTACGCCTTCGGCTTCTAGGCGCTCAGCCATTTTCAAGGCAGTTTGACCACCTAACTGAACGATTACACCAACCGGTTTCTCCAATTCGATGATTTCACGAACGTGTTCCCAGAATACTGGCTCGAAGTAGAGTTTGTCAGCCATGTTAAAGTCTGTAGAAACCGTCTCAGGGTTACAGTTAACCATGATCGCTTCGTAACCACATTCTTTAGCGGCCAATAGACCGTGTACACATGAGTAATCAAACTCGATACCTTGACCGATACGGTTAGGTCCTGAACCTAATACGATGATCTTTTTGCGGTCAGATGCTGTCGACTCGTTTTCGTCTTCGAAAGTAGAGTAGTAGTATGGAGTCTGTGCAGGGAATTCCGCGGCACAGGTGTCAACCATTTTGTAAACGCGACGGATACCCAACTCTTTACGGCGAGCATATACCTCGTCCTCTGTTGTATTCCCTAATAACCAAGCGATTTGTATATCTGAATAACCTTTTTGTTTCAAGGTCATGAAGAAATCGCGAGGGATATTGTTCAATTGGTATCTGCGCAATTCACCTTCTAATTGAACAAGCTCTTGAATTTGCAATAAGAACCATTTGTCAATTAAGGTCGCTTTACGAACAGATTCCAAAGGAACCCCTAATTCGAAAGCATCTTTGATATGGAAAAGGCGATCAGCACTTGGATGCTCCAAGCTGTGCATGATTTCCTCTAAATTTCTTGATTGGCGACCATCAGCACCTAAACCTGCACGGCCAGTCTCAAGCGATTGAGCCGCTTTTTGAAGTGCTTCGATGAAAGTACGGCCGATTGCCATAACCTCACCTACAGCCTTCATCTGTAAGCCCAATTCCTTGTTGGCACCTTTGAACTTGTCAAAGTTAAAGCGTGGAACCTTAACGATTACATAGTCCAATGTAGGCTCGAAGTATGCTGAAGTATTTTTAGTGATCTGGTTCTGAAGTTCGTCCAAGTTATAACCGATTGCCAATTTCGCAGCGATCTTAGCGATAGGGTAACCTGTAGCTTTAGAAGCCAATGCTGATGAACGGGAAACACGTGGGTTGATCTCGATAGCAATGATCTCTTCGTTCTCAGGGTTTACAGAGAACTGAACGTTACAACCCCCGGCGAAGTTACCGATAGAGCGCATCATCTTAATTGCTTGATTACGCATATCTTGGTAACATTTGTCCGAAAGGGTCATCCCTGGAGCCACTGTAATGGAGTCTCCGGTATGGATACCCATAGGATCAAAGTTTTCGATCGTACAGATGATGATTACGTTATCGTTTGTATCACGTAATAATTCCAATTCAAATTCTTTCCAACCCAATACTGCTTGCTCCACCAATACCTCATGGGTAGGGGATGCATGCAGACCTCTGTTCAAGGCAGCGTCAAATTCTTCTTTCTTGTGCACAAAACCACCTCCGGTTCCAGCCAATGTGTAAGAAGGGCGAATTACTAATGGGAATCCGATCAACTGCGCAGCTTCTTTACCTTCCAAGAAGGAGTTCGCAATCTTAGAGTTCGCAACACCAACACCGATGTCGATCATCAATTGGCGGAATTCTTCACGGTTTTCAGTTTTCTCGATAGCAGCTACATCAACTCCTATCACTTTAACATTGTATTTGTCCCAAATACCACGGTTGGATGCTTCAATACATAGGTTCAAAGCGGTCTGACCACCCATAGTTGGTAGTACAGCATCGATTTGGCGTTCTTGAAGGATCTGCTCGATACTTTCGCAAGTTAATGGAAGTAAATAAACGTGATCTGCTACAACACTATCGGTCATGATTGTAGCTGGGTTTGAATTAATGATGGATACAGAGATTCCTTCTTCTTTCAGAGACAATGCTGCTTGTGATCCTGAATAGTCAAACTCACAGGCTTGTCCGATAACAATAGGTCCAGATCCAATGATTAATACCGAATTGATGGAGGTGTTTCTAGGCATTATTTTTTATTTCAATTGTTAAATACAAATAATTAAGTGGACGTTTGCAGACAGAGATTGCCTTAATGGGAGGTGTTTTTCCGACTGCTTTGTCGGAGTGCAAAGTTACATTTTTATTTTAATAATGAACGAATTATTTCATCGAAAAAATTGAACCTTCCTAGCTGCTTATTTAAGGAATTCATTACGTTTTCCTCCAATTAATCCCTTTATGCTTATCCTCACAAAAAGTTTCGCCCATAAAAAAGGGAACTCAATGATCTGAATTCCCTTTTTCCATTAATAAATGACTATCTCATCGGCGAATAGATAACCCTTCATCGGGTTAGTCGCCTTGATCTGTATATATCGTGCCATGACCGGCTTTTCCAGCTTGATTTCAAACTTCTGAAATTTCAATGCCGGGTCTGTCGTGCTTACCTGATTTTTTACGGTTCCCAATTCTCTGTAACTTTTTCCATTGTCCGAAACCAATACCGTAAACTCTCCCGGAAAATATACCCCCGGTGCTGGAATTTGCATAAAATTTAAGGCCACAGATTTTATCTCTTCTCTTCTCTCAAAATCCACAATCACATCTACGCCTTTGGTAAATCCCTGCCATTGTCCATCCTGGTAGGTCAATGTTCCTTTTATGCCGTTGGTCAGCGTCCTGTTGCCCTGGGCAGGATATCCTTCCCAAGCCGTTTTATAAATCACTTCTTTTCCAATGGCCTTATGTATATCCAGTTCTATGGTCTCCACCGGACTGACCCTAGCGGAATCCAAAAAGGATGCAGCCTTGATTACCGCCGATTTCGATAGCTCGATCGGAAGATTGTACAAGGTCGATGATTTGCTCGGTTCCGTCCCATCTATCGTATAGCGGATGTTTGGTTTAAACTGCTCCGAAGACAAACTAACGGTGTTCCTGACATGAACAGAATCAAATTCTACCTTATTGATCACATTATAGGATGGACGGTAATAGTTCACTTCCAATTTCTGTAATATCTTATATTGCTGTTGCAGTCTCTTTTGGAAATCAGGCCAGGACTTACTTTCCTTATCGGTCCATACCACTTCCGATAGCGCTAATGCCCTTGGGAATGCCATGTATTCCACATGTTGGTAGGTTGGGATGTGTTCCGTCCATACATTCGCCTGTGCACCTAGAATATGCTTTTTCTTATCATCTTGGATCCCTTCCGGGATAGGGTTGTAGCTATAGACCTTTTCCAATGGCAAAAATCCACCCAAGGCTTCAGGCTGTGTCCTAGGATCGGTTTGGTAACCATCAAAATATAAATATGCCCCAGGCGTCATAATGACATCATGCCCAGCATTCGCTGATTTAATCCCGCCTTCTTCACCTCTCCAGCTCATCACGGTGGCTCCCGCTGTCAATCCTCCTTCTAATATCTCATCCCAGCCTATCAGCTTTCTGCCTTTGGATTGCAGGTACTCATCCAATTGCTTGATGGCATAGGACTGTAGTTCATCTTCCGACTTCAGGCTATCCTTCTTCATCAAGGCTTGGCATTTCGGACAATTTTTCCAATGGGATTTATCAGCCTCATCGCCTCCGATATGGATATACGGGGAAGGGAAGATGGTCATTACCTCATCCAAAACATTCTTAAGGAATTTATAGCTGTCCTCATTGCCTAAACAGAATTCACCTTGGGTATAAGGTTGGCCTGTACAGGATAGTTCAGGGTAAACGGCTAATACCTCTTCGGAATGTCCTGGCATTTCAATCTCTGGAATAATGGTAATTCCACGCTTAGCGGCATAGGCTACCAGTTCCCTTGCTTGGTCTTGCGTATAATATCCTCCACTGGCATTTGGGGTACCTTCGTCTACATATTGTCGACCATTGTTCCACCAATCTTTCCACAGCGTATGCGTCCTCCAAGCGGCCTTCTTCGTCAATTCTGGGTACTGCTTGATCTCCAATCTCCATCCAGCCCCATCTGTTAGGTGCCAATGGAAGTAATTGAATTTATAAAGCGCCAATAGGTCAATGTATTTCTTTAGGAAATTAAAGGGCATAAAATTCCGGGAAACATCCAAGTGCATCCCTCTATAGGGAAATCTTGGCTTATCCTCGATGCGTACAAATGGCAAGGACTTACTGTCGTTCAGATAGCTCAATTGCACCAGACTATAGATTCCCGGGATCATCGCTTGAGCGGAATGCGCCTTAATGAGGATACCCTGTTCATCCACCTCAATGAGGTAGCCGTTTGGGTCAACACGGTCATATTCTTCCGCCTTAAACAGGCGAATTCCCGAATTATGCTGTTTTTTGATCTTTTTAACTAACTCTGAATTTCCAATATGAATGCCTGGTATCTCATTGACCAGATCTGCAACCTGGGAAAATTCCTCGGTATAGTAGAGATCTAGTTTTTGATTGAGGTTGAAATCTCCTTCTTGGGAGACCACTTTGACAGGTCGTGGAATTATGGCAATTTCCTGTTCTTGGGCAGATAGCCATAAGGGCAACAAACAGGTCAAAAAGAGTAATTTACGCAGATGATGAACCATATTGGAGAATAGGGGTTTGATTTTTAGCAAATATCCTAAAAAAATAATATTTAGATAACAATAAAAGTAGAGACATGGTTTTTATGAGATTATCCTAACATTCGTTTAACATAAATACTGTAAATATCATTAACTTTGTTGCATGATTGAACTTCCTGTAATTCCTGTAAACCAGACTCAACGTAAACCAGATTGGTTGCGCGTAAAGCTACCTGTTGGAAAAGAATACCGACATGTAAGAAGTTTGGTTGATGAACATAAGCTGCATACCATTTGCGAAAGTGGAAATTGTCCTAACATGGGTGAATGTTGGGGAGCAGGTACTGCTACCTTTATGATCCTAGGAAATATCTGTACGCGATCGTGTTCATTCTGCGCCGTAGCTACCGGTAGACCACTACCAGTAGATCACGATGAACCAAACCGTGTGGCAAATTCGGTCAAATTGATGCAGGTTAAGCATTGTGTTATTACCTCGGTAGACCGCGATGACCAGAAGGATGGAGGTTCACAGATCTGGGCTGAGACAATCTTGGCTATCCGTAGGGAAAGTCCTGAAACAACTTTGGAAACCTTGATCCCTGACTTTAAGGGGCAATGGGAAAACCTAGACCGCGTATTGGCCGTTCGTCCTGAAGTGGTGTCCCATAATATTGAGACCGTTAGAAGATTGACCCGTGAAGTTCGAATCCAAGCTAAATATGACCGTTCATTGGAATGCTTGAGAAGGATCTCCGAAGCAGGTCTTCGTACGAAGTCGGGTATTATGTTAGGTTTGGGTGAGACCGAAGAGGATGTTATCGAAACTATGCAAGATCTGTACAATGTAGGGGTAGATATCCTGACCATCGGACAATACCTTCAACCTACAAAAGCACACCATCCTGTTATTGATTGGGTAACCCCTGAACAATTTGAAAAATATAAAGAAATCGGATTGAAAATGGGATTCAAATACGTAGAATCCGGACCATTGGTAAGATCATCCTACCATGCTGAAAAACATCTCTTCGATATGCAATAAAGATTAAATCCTTAGAATTCTAAGGATTTTTTTTTGGAATACATTATTTTTAACCTTTATCAATAGTGTTTGATATGTTTTTCAAGAGAATATTTCTTCCCTTATTCCTACTGGAGCTGTTATTGCTTTTGTTGACCAGTTTAGCCTATTTCCTGCTGGTCCGCTTTTGGAATATTAATCTTCCAGAATGGGTATTGTGGATGTTTCCTATTGCTCTGAGCCTCCTTTTTGTCTATATCTTTCTCCATCGTATCCTTCTCATAATTTTTCCCGACATATCAAATGATGCCGTGAAACTGGTGCCGATTGGGATTTTATTCGTGCTTGTTCCCATCCTTACGGCAGTCTTATTTCCAGCATTGGCCAAGAGTATCCGTTACAATTTCGCTACGGTGCAACAGCTGAAGAGCATCAATAACCTGAAGGCCGGTGAAAGCCCTGTTTTTTTGGAAGTAGAGGATTGGTATGTGGATCGCATGCGCGTCATTCCCATCCGCAGCATCAGTACTCCTTCTCTCTTGAGTATGGGGAAACATCAGGTCAATATCCTGTTTATTGCGCCCATTTTCTCCAAAACAGATGCCTACCGAACGCATGCCAAGGCATGGTTGGGTTTTGCCTATAGCAAGGTATTTAGTCGAAAGGAACTGAATGAGCACTTAGATGATAAGTTTGCTAAAGGATCCATAGCCCATTTCAAGAAAATGAATGTGCGTGGTTTTGACTATTTTGAAGCATTTCCTAGGGGCGAACAATATGAGGTCTTTAAGGAGATGGCCCAAGTTCACGATTATTTTAAAAGTGGTTACATCAATATTTACAGAGGACAAGATGTAGACCGAGATATCTTATCGATCTACCATTTTAAGTATTTCCTGTTCCTGTTTGCAATCATAGGAATCCCGGGACTATTGATAATCGCAGGATTGATTGCCTATTTTAAACCTAAGGAATTTGATGGGCTGGAATAAGTTTATTTATTGGACCTGAGATATTCGGTCTGCCCAGCAATAACCGTTCTCAGGGTTTTAACATCTCTCAATTTCTCATTGGGAGCAGTCATGATATCGTCTTCCAAGATCACGAAATCCGCATCTTTACCTTTTTCTATACTCCCGCGTTTCTTTTCCTGGAAGCAAGAATATGCTGCCCAAATGGTCATGCCTCGCAAAGCCTGCTCTCTTGTAATGGCATTTTCCATCTGGAAACCACCCTCAGGGAACCCTACCTTGTCCACACGTGCTACAGCAGCGTGGAAACCATATAGGGGATTGTAATGTTCCACGGGGAAATCACTGCCCAATGCCAATAAACCATATTCTACCAAAAGCTTCTTATAAGCATATGCGCCTTTGATACGATCCGGTCCGATGCGATCTTCTGCCCAGTACATATCCGAGGTAGCATGGGTCGGTTGAACCGATGGGATGATCTGGAATTCCTTGAATTTATCAAAATCATTAGGGGCAATGATCTGCGCATGTTCTATCCTCCAACGGCGTTTTTTGCCATCTTTCAGGTATTTGCCATAGGTGTCCAAGATAATCCTATTGGCAGAATCACCGATAGCATGGGTATTTACCTGGAAATTGCTGTTGGCCAACCTTCTGATGACCTTGTCAAATTCTTCGGGGCTTTGCAATAGGAATCCATTGGTTGGTGCGTCATGGTACGGGTGCAATAGACATGCACCACGAGAACCCAAGGCTCCATCTGCCATTAACTTAAAGGAACGAACCGTCAATCGGTCCGACTCGAATGTTCCGGACCTCAAATAGTCCTTTACACTTTGTTCATTCGCAAGCACCATGGCATAATCCCTGATGGCCAATGAATCCTCATTATAGAATATCTTTAGGGATTCGATCTGTTCTTTGGTTAATCCGGCATCGACGATACTGGTCAGACCTACCGAAAGCAGTGAATCTTGAGCTCTTCTTAAAATCTTCAGCAAAGCTGAATTTTGTTGTTTAGGAATGTGGCTTTGAACCAACTGCATGGCATTGTCGATCAGGATGCCGTCAGGTAATCCTTCCTCGTTGACCGATATAACGCCACCCTCAACAAAATAAGCGCTGTCTAGAGATGCTTTTTGCAATGCACTGGTATTTGCCAGCGCAGCATGATAATCCACCCTTGTCAAATAGATTGGAATATTCGGGAAATATTTATCCAAGGAATCCTTGGTCGGGAAATCTTTTACCTCCCATAGGTTCTGGTCCCAACCATTACCAATGATCCATTTTTTGTCTGGATTGGCGCTAGCATAGGCTTTTAACCTTTCTAATACTTCATCAAAAGACTTTGAACCCACCAAGTTTACCTCATCCATGCCCTCTGCTAACATAAAGAAGTGCGCATGGGCATCATAAAACCCAGGATAGATAAACTTGCCTTCCACATCCAGTTTCTCCTTTGCATCATATTTGTTCAGTAGATCTTGTGAATCCCCCAGCTCGACAATGACGCCATTGTTTACGGCAAAGGCTTCCACTGTAGAAAAAAGAGAGTCTACCGTGTACACTTTCGCATTATAAACTATCAAGTCAATCTGTTTATTGGTGGTACAGCTTATGAACAAGCTAATCAGAAATAGAAATATAAGGTTGGTTTTAAGATTCATCGTTTCGTTAAGATGATTTAAGACAAATGTACTAAGAAAAAGCTGAAATTGCCCTGAATAAGAAAAAGCTTCTTTTAAGGTTAAAAGAAGCTTTTTCGATATTCAAAAATCAAAATACAATGAATGTTAGCAGTACTCGTCGAAAGCTGCAACTAAGTTGTCAGCAATCATTTGAGCAGGTCTGCCTTCAATCATATGTCTTTCTATCATATGCACCAACTTACCATCTTTGAACAATGCCATTGCTGGAGAAGATGGAGGGTAAGGTAACATATACTGACGTGCTTTGTCTACTGCTTCTTTTTCCATTCCGGCAAATACAGTAACCAATTTGTCAGGGTGTTTTTCGTTTTTAACGGCAGCTTTTGCAGCTGGACGCGCATTGGCAGCAGCACAACCACAAACCGAGTTTACTACTACGAATACAGTTCCTTCAGAAGGAATTGCAGAGTCAACCTCAGATGCTGACTTTAATTCTTGAAATCCAGCATCAACTAATTCTTGACGCATTGGAGCTACTAAATATTCTGGATACATATTCTAATTCTTAATGATTTATGCAAATATAGTCTTAAATGATACCATAGTCAAGCCGTTATCCTCAAGAAAATGTCAATTTTACAGTGAATAATGCAGCAATGTTTTGAATTGATTTGACTATCAAGTAATTTTGTGGTTCTAAAATCAAAAAGGAAAACTATGTCATCATTAGAAACTACCTACGTACCTTACAAAGTAAAAGACATTTCTTTAGCAGAGTGGGGCCGTAAAGAAATAGAATTAGCAGAAGCGGAAATGCCAGGCTTAATGTCCTTACGTAAGGAATTTGGTGCAACCAAACCTTTAAAAGGCGCAAGAATCGCTGGCTGTTTGCACATGACTATTCAAACTGCTGTATTGATTGAAACCTTAGTTGAACTAGGTGCGGATGTATCTTGGTCTTCTTGTAATATCTTCTCTACTCAAGATCATGCTGCTGCTGCTATTGCTGCTGCTGGTATCCCTGTTTATGCTTGGAAAGGCATGAATGAAGAGGAATTTAACTGGTGTATAGAACAAACCTTGTTTTTTGGAGAAGATCGTCAACCATTGAACATGATCTTGGATGATGGTGGTGACTTGACCAATATGGTATTCGACCAGTTCCCTGAATTGATCGATGGCATCAAAGGTCTTTCTGAAGAAACCACTACAGGTGTGCACCGTCTATACGAACGTATGAAAAACGGTACTCTTCATTTACCAGCGATCAATGTTAATGACTCCGTGACGAAATCTAAATTTGATAACAAGTACGGATGTCGTGAATCTTTGGTTGATGCCATTCGCCGTGCGACCGATTTGATGTTGGCAGGTAAAGTTGCGGTAGTTGCCGGCTATGGTGATGTAGGTAAAGGTTCTGCTGAATCATTGCGTTCTGCAGGTGTGCGTGTATTGGTAACTGAAATTGACCCAATCTGTGCTTTGCAGGCGGCAATGGAAGGTTATGAGGTAAAGAAAATGGAAGATGCCATCAAAGAAGCCAATATCGTGGTAACTACGACTGGTAACAAAGACATCATCCGCCCTGAGCATTTCAAGGCAATGAAAGATAAGACTGTAGTTTGTAATATCGGTCACTTCGACAATGAAATCGATGTGGCTTGGTTAAACCAAAACCACGGCAGCTCTAAAGTAGAAATCAAACCGCAGGTTGATAAATATACAATCGATGGCAAAGATATCATCCTCTTAGCTGAAGGCCGTTTGGTAAACCTAGGTTGTGCTACAGGTCACCCATCTTTCGTGATGTCAAACTCGTTCACCAACCAAACATTGGCTCAATTGGAACTATGGACCAATACTGACCAATACAAAAAAGAAGTGTACACCCTTCCTAAACACCTTGATGAAAAAGTTGCTCGTCTGCACCTTGCCCATATCGGTGTTGAATTGGATGAATTGACTCCTGAACAAGCTGAATATATCGGTGTAACTGTTGAAGGCCCTTATAAGCCAGAAGCATACCGTTATTAATATGAGTATTTAGTAATTAGTAGTTAGTATTTAGAATTTGCTGATTGCTTAACCTATAAATAAGAAAGCCGAGGGATATCCCTCGGCTTTCTTGTTTATAGCTTTAATTGCTTTTTTACGGCATTTAATCCGTTCTGTAGTCTGGCCTCTTCTAGACCGGAAATGATTACGTATTCCGCTTGGAGGGCCTTTAGTTCCTCTTTCCAAACTTGCATAAAGTGTGCTCTTTCTGTAGGGAAATCCCGTAATGGATCATCTTCCCATGGTAGGTCTATATCCATCAGGAGATAGAGGTCATACTTCCTTGATCTGATTTCTTCAGTTACTTCCTCTGGAGTATAGCCAAAAAGATGATCAGACCAAATCTTAACCGTCAATATCGTGGTATCACAGACCAAGAGTCCATGGCTTGCCGATGCGGTCAATGCTTCTTCCAGTGCAATCTGTCCGTAGAACATGTTGGTTTCATCCTGTAAGGTATATTGATTGTTCAGGTTTTTGCAATAATATCGAGCATATTCGGGGACACAGACCGTTCCTAACTCTTTGGCAAGGTAATTTGCCATGGTGGATTTGCCCGTTGATTCCGGACCGACCACTGCAATCTTCCTGGGATGCACTCTTTCAATTTCCATAGAAAGGCAATATTACTGAAAATTTTGATAGGTTTTCTTCCAATCCCGGTAGCCATTCCAAGCAATAATGGCAAAAGCCAAATAGAGGACAGCTGTCAAGAGCAGGTCCTTGTGGAAATATAAGGGTATATAGCAGATGTCCACAAATACCCACAAAAGCCAATTCTGAAGCACCTTTCTCGTCATCAGAAACTGCGCAACAAAACTGGTTGCTGTACAGAATCCATCTGCATAAGGTACATCGGTGTCGGTAAAACGGTCTAAGAGCAAGCCCAATATCCCCGAAAGCACCACAATCACGACATTGGTCAAAAGCATCTGTTTGCTGTTGAAGGAACTGATCGGACGCTCTTCAGAATGGGCCCTTTTATTCCAATAGTACCACCCGTAAATTGCTGTCCCTAAAAAATAAATCTGCAGAATAGAGTCGCCATACAGCTTGTTATGATAGAAGATAAATAAATAGGTCAGGACGGAAACAATACTGATAGGCCAATTCCAGATATTTTGCTTGGCGGCAAGATAGACACACAGGAAACCGGTAATCGTTGCCAACCATTCCAGGGGAGAAGTCAGCAGAAACTGCTCATACAATTGCTGTAGGAAGTCCTGCATGCTCTTTTTCTAGATATTTTCAATAAAAGTGCCCATTCTAATCCATTATTAAAAATTATGGTCAGAAAAATTTCCCATTTCAGGACAGCATATGGTCCAATAGTAGGGGTCTTATTCGAGGCATGTTCGAGAATCATTCGAGGATCATTCTGAAAAAATTATAGCCAATTCGGAATTTCCGAATGTGTCTCGAATGAGGTCAAGGTGAAACCGCAAGATTTCTTAAAAGGTTACCAAAAAAATTCTACAAGGTTTTCAGAAAAATTAGGGGAGAAGATTTTTACTGACCTAGGATTTAGATCAAAATTGTGGGGGTAAGTTATGCATCCTTCAATTACGGGGAGTAATTAAAGAGGTGACTCGGTTAAGAAGGGATCTCTGTTCAGGCTTATTGAACCAATTTATTGGCGCAATTCGTGCTGGCGAAAGATTCTGGTTTAGCCTTAAAAATAAAACCCATTCCTAGGATGTAGCCCATGGCTTCCTTCAGTGCAGTATTGGATTGGAAATTTGGATTTGTATTGATGTCGGCGTGGACTTCTAGATCGATTTGGTATTGATCCAAGAGGGGGCAAAGTTCGTATGCGGTTTCAATCGAATGCTGAACTTCTAAAAGCATTCTTTCTTTGATGGTCATGTTGTGACTTTTCTTGTCTTTTCTGATAAACATAAAACCACCTCGGTGTTCTCTGAGGAAGACAACGACTGTTGCAAACTCGACCGTTCCTCTTTTGACTTGGGAGTCAGTGCCAATGTAGACCTTGAGTTTGTTGCCAGCATTTTTCTCCCTTACAATGGTCTCCTCAACTGCGGACCATAAAGGAAGTTTTATTGTCTCTCCGTTGTATTTTTGCCATTCCATAGTATGAAAATTTGTTTATTAAATTTACGGATATGTGATTCATTATCTAATTGTTATATGTTAATAAATTGCTAAGTATTTGTTTAATTTAAAGCGCTTTTTCTATTCTTTGTTGCCAAAAGCCAAGTCTCCAGCGTCGCCTAACCCCGGAACGATATAAGACTTGCTCGTCAGTTCATTGTCCACGGCACCTACCCAGATCTGTACTTCGGGCAAGAATGCCTGAACATGCTGTAACCCTTCTTCAGAAGCGATGACCGTGGCGATATGCAGTTCCTTGATGTCATAATCATTCATGAGGTCCTTGCAGCATAAGACTAGACTGCGGCCGGTGGCTAGCATGGGATCGGCCATAATAACGATCTTACCATCTAGGTTAGGGGTGTTCTGATACTTCTTGTGGATCTCAAACTCACCGCTTTTCTTGGTATGCCTATAGGCAGCTATAAAAGCAGAGTCTGCATTGTCGAAATAATTCAACAAGCCTTGGTGAAAAGGCAAACCTGCACGGATTATCGTTGCGATGACCGGTTGAATGCTCATGAGATGGGTATTGGCCACGCCAAGTGGAGTTTCCACTTCTGAATATTTGTATTCGAAGGTTTTGGAGATTTCATAGGCCATTACCTCGCCTAAGCGTTCCAGATTCCTTCTGAATCGCATCCTGTCTGTTTGAACCCCTACATCCCTTAGTTCTGCTAAGAAATGGTTTGCAATGCTGTTTTGTTTCGTTAAGATAGTGACCATGACAAAAAGTCTTGTTAGCTACCAAAATAACAATAATTTTTCGGATTCGTTTGTTTGCAGGGCAGATAACTATAAAGGGAATAAAATTTGATAACTTAGGTGTACGAAAGGCATTCTATGAAATTTGAGTTAACATCAGAGTATAGACCAACAGGTGACCAACCTGGAGCAATCAAAGAATTGGTGAGTGGCGTGGATCAGGGCGAAACCTATCAGACCCTTTTGGGGGTTACAGGTTCGGGGAAGACATTTACTGTAGCGAATGTCATCCAGCAAACCCAGAAGCCCACCTTGATATTAAGCCATAACAAGACCCTTGCGGCGCAGCTGTACGGAGAATTCAAGCAATTCTTCCCGAACAATGCGGTGAATTATTTTGTGTCCTATTATGACTACTATCAACCCGAGGCTTTTATTGCCCATACGAACACGTATATCGAGAAAGATCTGGCTATCAATGAGGAGATTGAAAAGCTGCGATTGGCAACGACTTCGGCCCTGATGTCTGGAAGACGTGATGTTATCGTGGTTTCATCGGTTTCCTGTATTTATGGTATGGGTAATCCGGAAGACTTTTCCAGGTCTATATTCCGTTTCGGCGTAGGGACTACCATCAGTAGGAATGCATTCCTGCATAAGTTGGTCGAAATCCTGTACGCACGGACTACTGCTGAATTTAAACGTGGAACATTTCGCGTAAAGGGCGATACCATAGATGTTTACCCTGCATATTTGGATGTAGCCTATCGTGTTTCCTTCTTTGGAGATGAGATTGATGAGTTGAGTGAAATCGATCCGGTTTCGGGAAGGACTTTGGAAAAACATGAAAGCCTGGCTTTATTTCCAGCGAATCTTTTCGTGACGCCAAAGGATAAATTTACCCAGTCCATCTGGTCGATTCAGGATGAATTGGTAGCTCGGAAAACCCAATTGGAGGATGAAGGAAAAATGCTGGAAGCTAAAAGGTTGGAAGAACGGGTGAACTACGACTTGGAGATGATGCGTGAGTTGGGCTATTGCTCGGGAATCGAGAATTATTCCCGTTTCTTTGACGGCCGGGATCCGGGCATGCGACCGTTCTGCCTGTTGGATTATTTCCCTGATGATTATCTGTTGGTGATCGATGAGAGCCATGTGACCATACCGCAATTGCGGGCAATGTATGGTGGTGACCGATCCAGGAAGATTTCCTTGGTTGAGCATGGTTTCCGTTTGCCAGCAGCATTGGATAACCGTCCTTTGAACTTTCCGGAATTTGAGTCTTTAACCAATCAGACCATCTATGTTTCAGCGACTCCTGGAGATTATGAACTGCAACAGACCGAAGGTGTGGTGGTGGAACAGGTGATCCGTCCGACTGGACTGTTGGATCCGGTTGTGGAAGTCAGACCGGCGGTGAATCAGGTGGACGATTTCTTGGAACAGGTTGATAAAACGATAAAAGAGGGTGGAAGGATTTTGGCTACGACCTTGACCAAACGGATGGCTGAGGAGCTGACCAAATACATGACCCGATTAAATATCAAGGTTCGGTATATACACTCAGAGGTAAAGACTTTGGAAAGGGTCGAGATCTTGAGGGGACTGCGTCTGGGCGAGTTTGATGTATTGGTAGGGGTCAATCTATTGAGGGAAGGACTTGACTTACCAGAGGTGACCTTAGTGGCCATCCTGGATGCGGATAAGGAAGGCTTCTTGCGTTCGGAAAGATCCTTGATCCAGACCATCGGTCGCGCAGCTCGTAACGACAAGGGACGTGTGATCATGTATGCCGATAAGATGACGGATAGTATGCGTGTGACAATCGATGAAACCAATCGCAGAAGGGATAAGCAGATTGCCTATAACCTGGAGCATGGCATAACACCTAGGACAGTAGGGAAGACCAAAGAGGAGATCCTGGAACAAACTTCAGTGGCTGACTTTAAAGGCGAACCTAAGTTTTATGTTGAGCCGGAAGCAGGTGCCTCCGTTGCGGCTGATCCTTTGATCGAATATATGAGTGAAAAGGAAATGAAGAAGGCGATAGAAACTGTGAGAAAACGTATGGAGAAAGCAGCCAAGGAAATGGAATTCTTGGAAGCTGCAAAACTTCGGGACGAAATGTTCTCTCTGGAGAAAACCTACGAAGAGAAATTTGGAGCAAAATAATTTTGTTTTAAACCTGTAGAATTTTTGGAGGTCTAAACACAAAAGCCTCCATTATGAAAGCGATCCAGCACAGCCTTATTTTAGCGTTATTTTTTTTCCTATCCTTCCAGGTTAATGGACAAGAAATAAATAAATCAATAGATATAGTTGGTTTTACCCAAGACCAGACCTTTGATCATCTCAAGCAATTTGCGCTTGAGAATGATTATTTCATCAAGAAGTTAGACCGTGCAGAGGGTTTTATACAATTAGGATTTCTCTCGAGGACCAATAACCTCTTTAGAAGTGATTATAAACTAGCCATTAATGTGCTATTGAATTCCGTCAATGAAACTGATTGTAGAATTACCTTGCAGATCTATATGCAGGAAGGAACTACAAGAGATTTAATTACTACTTATGAAGATAAAGGAATGATTAGGTCTGAAAAAGGCTATTCCGATCTGCTTTTGTTGATTAAAAGATATATGGATAGGCAAAGGGAATAACAACGAGAATCACTGCTTGTTGATTCCATCAATTATTCCTTTTCCAGTTTAAAGATCCTACCTCCAATGCTTTCAAATTCTATTTCCAGCTTTGAAGCAACCTTACTTTCCTGGGTATTGATCAGGTCCTGCATCTTGTAGTTTCCAGTCAGACCTAAATTTTTCAGGTCAATTTCAAAATGAGCATGAGCTTCCTTGAAGTTGATTGCAATCAAATAAGCTTTGTTCCCTTCGCGTTTCAAATAGACATTGCTGGTTCTATTATCCTGCATGATTGGAAGAGGTCTAAAGCTTTTTCCATTTTTTATGATGTTCAGGATCTCTGGGTTCTGAAGAATGGGTTCCATGCTGTTATGCCACTCTTCGACCTGGGAGAAATCATCACCCAAGATCAATGGTCCAGCGACAACTCCTGAAAGGAACCTTGCTATATTGACATCATGGGATTCGCCTGTAAACACCAAGTGGTCAGCATCGATATAATCATAGAGGTAGGTCTGCCAGAAGCCAAAGGTTATGGCGTTTAGGGTATAGGCCGTTTGATCGATCGTCTTCCAAGCATCGCAAGCTATCCTACGCATGTGGGCATACCTATAAGTGGCAAGGGAAGGGGATATGGCTGCATAGATCAGCATTTGATTATCTAACAGCTCATTCAGGTAAGTCATCCCAATCGCATAGGATTGCATTCCGGTTTTGACATTTGGATTGTAGAATTTACTTGATTCTATAGCAGCATGGGAAAGGAAGTCTATTTTGATCATCTTGAACCCACATTCCTTTAGTTTCCCGAGGATGTATTTCATTCTGGCCTGCGTGCCGGGATGGGTAGGGTCCAATGCCCTGCCACCGTCAAGGTCATGGAATCCAGCACTGGTCTTGGTCCACATCTCTCCGAAGGTATAGTCCGATCCCTCGGCTTTTCGATCAGGTCCAGAACCATGCCCCCAATCAGTAAATGGAGCCCAATACACCCCAGGTTCCAATCCTGAAGCTTTACAGTAATCGGCAAATTCCTTTAATTTACTGTAATCACCTGTCATTCCTCCCGGTACCATATTGTCCCAGAAAGAATCTAGGTCGATATAGGCATTTCCGTTTTCTTTTCTGAATTTTGGGAGGCTGTCCTTGAAATAATCCACCGTTGCGGTCGCATTTTCCCAGGAAAGCTTGGTTTGGATCACGCCCCAGCTGTTCCAACCTATTGGCGTGCCTGCTGTCCATGCCTTGATGTTGGGAGGAAAAAGTTTTCTTTGGAATTTTGCAAATTCATCCAGACCGTCTTGCCAATTTTTGGAATAAGAGATCAGGATTTTGGAGGAACGGATTTCATTCCCGGAAAGATAACCGTGCTCCATGGAATCGCGGGTAACACTTGCCTTGACAAAGCCATTTTTGACTTCAAGGTCTGTTTGCTGTTGATCTTGCTTCGCCAAGATCCCCGTTTTCCAGGTTGATTGATCCAAAGATGCGGTCAGGAATCCGGATTGGTCATTATTGTCATATAGAATCCCTAACTCAGAGCTTTCATACGGTTCGGATGCAAAATCTTGCTGCTTGTATTCGATAAATGTATCGTTGTCGAAAGGGACAAAGACAGAACTCAAGTTTTTTCCAGATAGAAGGGATTGTCCTTTTAGTTGGAAAGGCGATAATGCATTTGAGCTGATGTTCCTGCCTTTCAAGACGAGCTCCATAACGAAAAAAGGACTTCCCTCATAGAAATAGAAGTTTTGGATGGCTTTTGTTCCATTTTTGGAGAGATGCTCAATGGAATAGCAGATGCCTGAGCCTGCATTGTCCTTAAACTTTTGTTTTAAGGCCCGGGGATTTGATGAGGAAACATCTTGAACCGCGCCGCTTTTTAATTGGTAGCTGGATATGGCATTTTCAAATACCAGTTTCTTGTTTTCTAACAAGGAAAAACTACCTTTTTTGAGGTCGTATCGAAATTCTTGATTGTTGTTGAGTTTGACTTCAATTTGAGCTTGAAGGGTTTGGAATGGCAAGCAAAGAAGGCATATTAGCCAGAATAGGTTCGAAAATTTAAATAACATCTTGATTAGGTTGTACGGTTTTCATGAATAGGTTGCTTCATAAAGTTGTCCAATGTACATCAAAAAAACGGGAACAAATGGGGCTGGGTACAAAAAAATAGGCTATAAAAGAGTTTATAGCCTATTTTTTACAAGAAATTATCGAGTTACAATAATCTTGAAGGGAACTGTTTTATATTTTCAATACTTAATTGTTGCATGACTTGATAAAGTTGCGCTTTAAACATGTTAATGGTATGGTCTCCACCTTCATCGCCTAAGGCACCCACTCCATACATGAATGGTCTTCCCATAAAATTGAAGTCAGATCCCACTGCATAGGCGCGTCCAAGGTCTACACCTGATCGGATACCTCCATCCAACATGATCTTAACCTTGCTGCCATAGCTGGTATTTTGTGTCAAGCGGATCAAGGAATGGATAGAAGATTCACCGGCATCAATCTGTCTACCGCCATGATTGGAAACAATTACGCCATCGACCCCGATGGAAATTGCAGCTTCCATATCTTCTTGGGTTGTGATGCCCTTCAATAGCAGTGGACCTGGCCATAGATCACGGATGGCCTTTACCTTTTGGATGTTTACTTTACCTGTAAAGGTCTTGTTCATGAATTGCCCCAGTTGGGATAGGTCAAGACCTTTTTCCATATAGGGTTGTAGGGTTGCAAAATTTGGGATGCCGTGCTGCAGGGTCTTGATTCCCCATTCAGGACAGATCATGGCCTGGAATATATTGCTGATATTCATTTTGGGAGGCATGGACAGTCCGCTCTTGATTTCGCGATAGCGAAGGCCAAAGGATGGTACATCGACCAATACCACGAGCACTGGACATTCCACGGCTTTAAGCCTATTTAATATATCGTCACGAAGGCGATCTTCGGTAGGGTGATAGAGCTGGAACCAGGCTTCGCCATTGGAAACTTCGGCAATTCTTTCAATGCTTGAGGTCGATACCGTACTCAGGATATAGGGAACATTGTTCTTTGCTGCTGCCTTAGCCAATATTTCGGGTGCATTAGGCCACATCAGACCCTGCAAACCGATGGGGGAAATCCCAAAAGGTGCGGAATAGGTTTTTCCGAAGAGTTCAACGGACATATCAATATCTCCGGAAACATGGAGGTATTGCGGCTTTAAAAGAATATCATCAAAATCATTCTCATTTCTGGCCAAATTGAGCTCTTCATTACATCCGCCTTCCAGGTAATCAAATGCAAATTTTGGAATGCGCCATTTCGCTCTTTTCTTCAAGTCAGCTACAGAAGGATACCCTGGGTTATAGGGATACTTGATTTTTACACTCATTTTTATTTAAGATTTAGGTGGTGCCCACGAAATTACGGTTAAAAAATTGAAATATCCATCCTGTGCTATGCGGTGGGAACCAGAAATAGCTATTTAAAATATTTTAAAAATGGGACTTTTAGTCGATCAGGAGTTTCTCTACGACCTCTTTGTTTTTGGAAGTTCCGTAAAAAAGAATGTAATCGACCTTGGTTGTTAAGCCAGATGTGCCATCTTTTTGTCTAATGAAAATCCTGTTTACTTTTATTTTTAGCCCATTGACGGTAGTCACAACGTAGGCCTTGCCTTTTGTTGGAACGGTCAGGTAAAATTTCTGACTGGGAAGCGATACAATGGTTGCTTCGTAGGTATGGGCGTCAATAGGCTTGGCTTCGATGCCATAGGCAAAGTTTTTCTGAATACCGGTAAGGGGTCTTATTTCTCCGGACTTATCAAATATTTGGCGATATACCCGGATGGGTTCATCTTCGTCCACTTTATTTGAGCCATTCTTATTCAGGTCGTAGATAAAGGTGTTCTTACCTCGATTGTGTTGGATATAGAAGAGCAGGTTTTCTTTGTTGGTTGGAGTAGGGTAGCCTTCTTGGGCTTGTGCATAGTGAGTAGTAACGAATATCAGTAAGCTCAAAATGAATCTATTCATCTTATTTATTTTGATGGGAAGTTACTGATATTCGCATTAAGTGATAATGAAATTTTAGTTAAAGTTTAATTTGTTCCCCCGCGTCCCCCAAACAGCTTGGAAATCAACCATATTACGAGGACAACGGCGCCAATCACCAAGATGATTCCCCACCACATCCCTGCTTTAAAAATTCCTTCAATTAACGAACAGCTGCTGAACAATGATGTTGTCAGTGCAAGTGCCAAAAATCCAATATATCTATTCATAGTTCTGTGTTTAGTTTATTAAACAATTTCAAAATGATAATGTTTGATTTGGAGGTCTACAGTGGGAATGGCCATAAAGGTGAAATGATTCTCTTCGTTACTTTTGGAGCCTTCTTTAGCGCATTTTGATTCTGAACGTATAGTGAGGAATCTGTATGGTTTTCTTATACCCATGCGTGTCATCCTGGACCGAAGGTGCAGGAACCTTTCGCCAAGATTATTTGTCTGGTTCCGAGAACCTTCGTGCTTCAGGTTGACAGGGGTAAAGGATGATTTTTGAGCTATACTGCCCTAGAAGGGCAGATTTATTTTAGCAATCCCATCGCACAGGGCAACGGCATTCTTTCCATTTTTCCGCCATTGGAAATAAGCCGGTGGCTAAGGGGCTTCCTTCGGAAGGATAATGTTTGTCTACAAAGAGAACCCACAGCGTGGGTGAAATATTTTTCAATGAATCTTTCTGTGGAAAGAAAATAGATTGCTCATCTTACGATTTCGCAATGATAACAATCCATTAAAAAAAACAGTAATAGATTCTTCGTTTCACTCTGAATCCCTCTCAGAAAACTTCTGATTCTGAACAATTCGTGAAGAATCTGTTCGGTACTCCAGCAAAAGGCTCTGTCATCGTCAATCGAAGATTGACGAACTGTACGCCAATACCGGTTTATTTACAGGAAAGCTATGCTATGTTCCGAGAACCTTTCTTCTTCAGGTAACGGCATGATACGCTGATACTGTGTGAGATGTCTCATTTACGCTAATAAATGTGGTAACAACAATTTTATGAAATAAGAAAATTATTAACATAATAATTATTTGTACGTTTGGTGAATATAATAACCAATTATGAATAAAAAACTCAATTTATGGGACTCCATTATGATTGTCATGGGTTCTATGATTGGAAGTGGGATCTTTATTGTTTCATCGGATATGATGCGACAGTTAGGGTCGGGCTATTGGCTGATTGCTGTATGGCTGATTACTGCGGTTGCGACCATTGCTGCCGCAATCTGTTATGGTGAACTTTCTTCGATGTACCCTAAAGCTGGTGGACAATATACCTACCTGACTGAAGTCTTTGGGAAAATGACTGGCTTTCTGTATGGATGGAGCTTATTTGCCGTGATCCAGACAGGAACCATTGCCGCTGTTGCGGTTGCTTTTGGCAAATTCGCCGGCTACCTCTTTCCACAGCTGAATGATGCAGCTCCCATTTACCAGAATGGCACCTTTATGATCACCTGGATGCAGATCCTTGCCATTGGAATCATACTGTTGTTAACTTTTATCAACAGTAAGGGGGTGCGGAGTGGCAAGATTGTCCAATCCGTCTTCACCTCTTCCAAGGTCATTGCCCTATTGGCCCTGATCGTTGGCGGGCTTCTATTGATCGAGAGCAATCAGTTTTCAGGGAACATGAGCTTCGGTTGGTCTGCTTCGCAAAATCTGGACCATTCAAGCTGGAAAGAGATTTCAGGTAATGTG
Source organism: Sphingobacterium sp. NPDC055431 (assembly GCF_053644255.1). Lineage (NCBI taxonomy): Bacteria > Pseudomonadati > Bacteroidota > Sphingobacteriia > Sphingobacteriales > Sphingobacteriaceae > Sphingobacterium > Sphingobacterium sp. NPDC055431. Next base: position 108,680 of record NZ_JBSHLH010000011.1, on the reverse strand, counting down.
TTGCTTGGTGGAATTGCTGCGGCCATGGTAGGTTCGGTTTTCAGTAGTGTAGCCTGGGAAAATGTAACCTTCGTGGCGGGGGAGATTAAGAATGCGAAGAAGACTGTGGTAATAGCCATGGTGATCGGAACCAGCTTGGTGATGATCCTCTACCTGTTTGCCAATTATGTTTATTTAGCCACTTTAAATCGAGAAGAAATTGCCTTTGCCGCGAATGATCGTGTTGCGATAGCTGCTGCTGAAAAGTTATTGGGAAGCGCAGGGACCATTATCATGGCCATATTGGTGATGATCTCAACCTTTGGATGCGTGAATGGAATTGTGCTTTCAGGAGCAAGGGTTTTTCAGAGCATGGCCAAGGATGGCCTTTTTCTGAAGCAGGCCATTCCAAACAACAAGAATGATGTTCCGGAAAGGTCCCTGTGGTTTCAGGGAATCTGGGCTTCGCTATTGTGTTTGAGCGGGCAGTATGGGAACCTATTGGACATGGTGTCCTTTGTGATCGTGATTTTCTATATGATCACGGTCCTGGCGATGATGTATCAGCGCTGGAAGAGACCTGATCTGGAAAGACCCTATAAAACATTCTTATATCCTATCCCTCCATTGGTCTATCTCTTGATCGGAACAGCTTTCTGTGTGCTTTTGATCTTGTATAAACCACAGTACACCTGGCCTGGGTTTATATTGATCCTGATGGGAGTGCCGATCTATTATTTTGCCAATCGAAAGAAACCTGTATTAAAATAAATGATAAGTAAAAGGCCGAACAAAAATTGCTCGGCCTTTATCTTATTTTAAATTACTAATGTTTCTTATTCAGCTCTTAGGATTTTGGCAGCTTCTACCATAGATTCTAAGGCAGCTTTAGTTTCTGGCCAAGCACGAGTCTTCAGACCACAGTCAGGGTTTACCCATAATTGCTCTGCAGGAACTACTGCTTTTGCTTTGCGTAATAAGTTAACCATCTCTTCTGTGCTAGGAACACGTGGAGAGTGGATATCATATACACCTGGACCAATATCGTTAGGATATTTGAAGTCTGCGAAAGCATCTAACAGTTCCATTTGAGAACGAGAAGTCTCGATGGTGATTACGTCAGCATCCATGGCAGCGATATCTTGGATAATATCGTTGAACTCAGAATAGCACATGTGCGTGTGGATTTGTGTATCGTCATCAACATTGGATGAAGAAACGCGGAATGCACGTACAGCCCAGTCTAAGTATTCCTGCTGATCAGCTTTGCGTAGAGGAAGTCCTTCACGGATAGCTGGCTCATCAATTTGGATGATCTTGATACCTGCTTTTTCCAATGCCTGAACTTCGTCCAAGATTGCCAAAGCGATTTGGTATGTAGTTGTAGAACGAGGTTGGTCGTTACGTACGAATGACCATTGTAAGATGGTTACAGGACCAGTCAACATTCCTTTTACAGGACGGTTAGTCAAAGACTGCGCATAAGCAGACCAACGAACAGTCATGTCTTCAGGACGGTAAACATCACCAAAAATAATTGGAGGTTTAACACAACGAGAACCGTAAGATTGAACCCATCCGTTTTGTGTGAATGCATATCCAGCTAATTGCTCACCGAAGTATTCCACCATGTCATTACGTTCGAATTCACCGTGTACCAATACATCGATATCTAAATCTTCCTGTAAACGGATTGTTCTTTCTGTTTCAGCAGCGATTTCTTTATCGTATTCTTCTTGAGAGATGGCACCTTTTTTCAAGTCAGCTCTCCATTTACGAACATCCTTAGTTTGTGGGAATGAACCGATTGTAGTGGTTGCGAATCCTGGAAGATTGAACTTCGCTTGTTGCGCTTCTTTACGAGCGTTGAAAGTAGAAGTACGCTTAGCATCTTCATCAGTGATGTTGCTGACGCGGTTTTTAACCTCTGGTCTGTGGATTAATGGAGAAGTACGGCGGCTTTCAGCAGCTTCTTTGTTTGCGTCGAAACGTTTTTGTGTTTCAGCATCAACTTCACCTTCAGCCAATACTGCAAGGTCTTTTACCTCAGCTAATTTTTGTTTAGCGAATGCTAACCAGTTTTTAACCTCAGCAGGTAGGGACTCTTCATTGTTCTCATTGTCCAAATCAAAAGGAACATGCAATAAAGATGAAGAAGGAGCGATCCATACACGGTCTTTTCCTAAAGCATCAACAGCTTGTTTGATTTTTTTCAATGAGTTTTCGTAGTCGTTTTTCCAAATGTTACGGCCTTCAACAACACCTAATGAAAGGGTTAGGGAAGCAGGAACTTTGGATAATATCGTGTCAAGTTGGTTTTCACCACGAACTAAGTCTAGGTGTAACGCATGCACAGGAAGGTTAACAGCAATGTCTTCGTTGTTTCCTAATGCCTCGAAGTATGTAGCAACGATTAATTTGATGCCTTTGGCAGCTGCAGCTAACTTTTCGAATACTTTTCCGTAAAGAGCTTTGGTAGCATCATCGATATCTAAAGCCAAGAAAGGCTCATCGATCTGCACGTATTTAGCGCCAGCATCAGCAAGTTTAGCCAAGATCTCTTCGTATACTGGAAGTAATCTGTCGATTAGATCGATACGGTTAAAATCAGCTTCTTTTTCTTTACCTAACAATAAGTAAGTGATAGGGCCAATCAGGACAGGTTTAGTTTCGATACCTGATTGTTTTGCTTCATTGTATTCACTTAGGAATTTTTCTGAAGTCAGTTTGAATTCTTGATCTTTCACGAATTCAGGAACGATATAGTGGTAGTTTGTATCAAACCACTTGGTCATTTCCATGGCAGTTACATCAACGCCACCTTCTTGGAAACCACGAGCCATCGCAAAATATAAGTCTAGGTTATATTGGCGATCGATTTTGTTCAAAAGGGAGTTGTAACGAGCGGGAATAGCTCCAACAGTTAAAGATAAGTCTAGGACTTGGTCATAGAATGAGAAATCATTCGATGGGATCAATTCGATACCTGCATCTTTTTGAGTCTTCCAATTGCTTTCACGGATTTTAAGTCCAGCCTGCAATAATTCTTCCGCGCTGATTTTCTTTGCCCAGTAAGCTTCGTTAGCTTTCTTCAGTTCACGGAAAGCACCCACACGTGGGTAGCCTAAATTGTTTGTTAATAGCATATAGTTCTCTACTAAATTAAATAAATTCCAATAAGTCTTTTTGCTAAGAGAAGGCTACCTAGGATTCCTGTAACCAGCTTATCTTTCCCAATCGGGGTAGAATGTAGCACCTTGTCAAGTGACAGGTTGCTAAGGCTTCATCGGGTCTAGTCCCTCTGCCTTTCTCTATAAGCGTCGGCTAAGTTATGGATAAGATTTTTATTTTCCAAGGAAAATCTTTAGACTATCAGACAAAAGACACAAGACAATAGAAAAGCTGAGGTCCTTAAACAACCATAAGAAAGGGGAATAGTGTAAACTATTCCCCTTTCTTATGGTAATAATATTTTTATCTTTAGGACATGAAATTGGACAGATATTTATCCCATATCTTCAGTCTACTGTCTTATGTCTATTGTCTCAAGTCTTTTTAGCTAACCAACAATTTATATCCTTTACCATGCACATTGACGATTTCCACGTTTGGATCTTCTTTGAGGTATTTCCTCAGTTTACTTAGGAATACGTCCATGCTTCGGCCGGTAAAGTAATTGTCGTCATGCCATATTTTGATCAGGGCTTCTTCGCGGGTCAGGACATCGTTTTTCTTTAAGCAAAGCAAACGAAGCAACTCGGCCTCCTTGGTAGACAGTTTCTGCTGTTGACCTTTGTAGGAGATAATCTGACTGGTGTAATCGAAGAAATAATCGCCGATCTCAAACTTGTCTGATACTTCTTCTTCTTTGTCCTTGGAAGCTCTCTTTAATAGCGCATTTATTCTCAATAAAAGTTCTTCAACACGGAAAGGCTTGGTGATATAGTCGTCACCACCTAGTTCGAAGGCCTGGGTTTTGTCCTCCATCATGCCTTTTGCAGTAGCATAGATGATAGGGACCGTCTGATTGATCTTGCGGATATCCTTTCCAAGGGAGAAGCCATCTTTTTTGGGCATCATGACATCCAGGATGCAAAGGTCGAATTCTTCCTTTCGGAAGGCATCCATTCCTTCTTGACCATCTGTACAGAGCACAACGTCAAATTTTCCTTTTAATTCAAGATAATCCTTCAGTAATTCGCCCAAATTAGGATCATCTTCTGCTAATAATATCTTTTGATTCATACTTTTCTCTTTCTTATGTTATGCTACTTCCTTGGATGCGTCCTTTAAAGGAAGCGTTACTTCAAATTGTGTGCCTTTATCTTTTTCGCTTTTTACGGAGATTTTTCCGTTCAGTCTTTTGATGATATCGTTAACATAGCTTAGCCCTAGACCGAAGCCTTTCACGTTGTGGATATTTCCCGTAGGTATGCGATAGAACTGGTCAAATATCTTTTCCTGTTGGTCCTTGGTCATTCCCATTCCCTTGTCTGCAACTGATATTACGATACTGTTCCCTCTATTAAAAGTCTTAAAAGTGATTTCTGGTTTTTCTTGAGAGTATTTAATTGCATTGTCGACCAGGTTGAACATCACATTGGAAAGGTGAAGTTCATCGCCAACCACTAAATCATTGCCTGCTGAAATGTCAATATTCAAGGTGCCTTCTGCCTTGTCCATCTGTAGTCGCATGCTCTCCAAGACTGCGTTGGCCAAGGAGTTGATGTGCACATTGGTGCGCTCGATCTTTAGGTTTTCTTTCTCCAGACGGGCAATGTTCAGGACGCGTTCGATATGCGAGCCTAAACGGACATTCTCATCGTAGATAATGTTTGCCAATTTGTTGACACGCTTGCCATCGGCGGAAATCTCAGGGTCACGTAAGGATTCACTGGCGATCATGATGGTGGCTACAGGCGTCTTGAACTCGTGGGTCATGTTGTTGATGAAGTCGGTTTTCATCTCCGACATCTTCTTCTGTTTGAAGATGATGCTCAAGGTATAGGCAAAACATCCGATCAACAGCGCCAATAAGGCTAGGATGGTCGGAAATAGCCAATAGCCCATGGTCTCGGCAATAATTCCGCCCTTGTTAGGGAAATGTATGCTGAGCTCGCCAGGAGCATTGCCACGGTCTCCTTGGAATAGTCTAGCGGTATAGATCAAAGGATTATTGACTTCCTTGAGTTGCTCGTTGTTGAATTGATAGACTCCTTGGAAAACGGGCATCTTATTGAAATCCTTGATCTCCATGACGAAGGAGGATTTTATTCCTCTTTCACGGAGTTCGTGGATCAATAGATTGACGGTTTTCTTCCCGTTGATACGTTCGGCCAAAGGTCTTTTGGATAATTCCATACCCATGGCTACATCGGCGATTACAGAGCTTTTCTTGCCTCCTAACATGGCAATGGTGTCATATAGTGTTGCGGCCTCTGATAATCGCTGTCCTCTCAGGTTATTGAGCTTAATCTCGAGTTCCTCGATCTTTGACAGGGTCTTGGAATCATAACGCGGAGGTAGGGTCCTGATCTGGTAAGCAATCGCTTCGGTGGAAGGTGGGTTGAATACGGGGATCAGGTATCGGGTGCTATCGTCCTTCTGCGCAACCCTAGGGACGACCTTGATGGCCTCCACATTGGTGAACTCTCCAATGGTATTGTCGGAGGTTAGGCCCTGTTCCAAGGTGATTCGCACAAGGTGCTTGTATTCTTTTCTCTTTAGGTACGTTTCGTAGAAATCATTGCTGATGGGTACCGCCGGGAACTGTTGGTTCAGTTCTCTTTCCAGGAAGTTGAACCTGGTGGTATGGGCAAAAGCCCTTCTCTGCAAGGTTTTGATGCTGTCCTGGTATTGCACCTGCAAGGCAAGGATCTTCTCGTTCTTTTGGATGCGTTCCTGGTCAATCCTGAACTTCTCTTGGTTAAGTCGTTCTTGTTCCCTTGCGAAATCATAGATTTCCTGACGCTCGATCTTATTGGCCACGGCCGAAAGGGATGCCTTGACTTCCTCATCAAAAAGTTTGGACTCCTTGATGAAGGATTCCCGCACAAAATAATACTGCATTGCCATTACGCCGATCAGCGCAATGGACATAAGCCAAATAATCAATGCAATACTTCTTTTTTTCATTTGTTACAAAAGTAATAAGGGAAAACAGCTAATTTTCTCATTTAACACAATTTAACAGCAAGTTTTTAGCTTTTTTAGCAGAATAGGATTTCTTTTGTTATAGAATAATGACTTAAGATACTGATTATGAAAAATTTCATCTTGATTTCCTTCTTATTCCTGATTTGGGCAATTCCTTCTTCTGCGGAAAATAATCAAAATATTCAAAAAAAGAAACCATTAGATTTTAAGGTTGACCTTAATCCCAAGGATAGTTTAAAGCAGTTCAAGATCCCCTTGTTGGATTCCATGAATAAATCAGTAGAGATTCCCAATGCCTATAAGGGCAATAGACAGGGCTTTATGGTTACTCCACATGATGTGCTGAAGGAGCATGATGATACTGTAATCTTGGAGAAAAAACTGTCAGGTGAGGGGTCGGTGAAAATGCCGGGAACAAAGAAGCTGGACGAGCATTCTAGGATTGTCAAACAGGATTCAGCGACCGTCAAGTCGCCAATAATCAAGAGATAGCTTGAAAATAGACGATACAAAAAAAGAGCCTCATTGAGGCTCTTTTTTTGTATCGTTTTGTAATTATTTTACTTCAGAAACACGGATGGTGTTCGTTCTGCCTTTCTCATGAAGAGGGGTAGAAGAAGTGTTGATTACGATCTGGCCAGGTTCTACCAAGTGACGTTCTCTCAATAAGTAGTTTACATCTTGGATAGTACCATCAGTAGATTCATATTTTTCGTAAATGAATGCTTTCACACCCCAGCATAAGCTAAGCGTACGCAACAAGGATTTGTTACCTGTGAAGACATAGATGTCAGCATCAGGACGGTAGCTGGAGATTTCCATGGCAGTATAGCCAGAAGAAGTCATGACAGCGATTGCAGAAGCATGGGTTTTCTCTGCCAAGAAGATCGATGAGCTACATATTGCATCTGGAATACGCGTTACAGGAACAGTACCTAACTGCTCTTTTTCGCTGTAGTACGGATATGAAGTCGCTTCAACATGGGTGATCACTTTCGCCATAGTCTCGATTACGATCTCTGGGAATTCACCAACTGAAGTTTCACCACTCAACATCACAGCATCAGCACCATCGATTACAGAGTTAGCAACGTCATTCACCTCCGCACGTGTTGGGCGAGGGGTAGTGATCATACTTTCCAACATCTGTGTTGCAATGATAACCGGTTTTGAAAGGTTACGACATTTTTGAGCAATGATTTTTTGAAGTCCTGGTACTTCTTCCATTGGAAGTTCAACACCTAGGTCACCACGAGCAACCATGATCGCATCCGTAGCTTCGATAATGCTGTCGATATTGTCAATAGCCTCAGGTTTTTCGATCTTAGCGATCACCTTAGCATGTGAACCTTTTTTCTTGATGATTTCCTTACATTGTTTGATGTCTTCAGCTGAACGCACGAAAGACATGGCAATCCAGTCAGCACCGTGGTCAAGGGCGAAGTTCAAGTTGTCTAGATCCTCTTCTGTTAATGAAGGGATAGAAACTTTTGTATTAGGAAGGTTTACACCTTTTCTAGAAGTCAGGATTCCCCCGTGAACAACCTCACAAGTTACTGTGTCCAAGTGGTTTGTTGAAAGAACGCGCAATTGCAGTTTACCGTCATCCAATAGGATGATTTCTTCTTCTTTTACGTCGTTAGGGAAGTTGTCATAAGTGATGTAGATTTTCTTTTCGTCACCGATAAGTTCGTGCGTAGTCATTTCTACCGTGCTTCCATTGACAAGGATAGCACCACCTTCTTTCATTTTTCCGATACGGATTTTAGGACCTTGAAGATCGGCTAAAATACCTACGTTGAAAGGGTGTTCTTGGTTGATTTCGTTGATTGTGTTGATTACCTTTAAGTGATCTTCCTGAGAACCGTGTGAGAAGTTAAGGCGACATACGTCTACCCCTTTTGCAATCATACGGGTTAAAACATCTTTTTTTGAAGAAGCCGGACCTAGTGTGGCAACAATTTTGGTCCGCTTTTTTAGTTTATCCATTTAAATTAAATTTTAAATTTATATTCTCTATTAAGTCATTTCCTGCTTTATTCTCCCCTTAAAGCAGATGATTAGGTTTATGTGTATAAGATACACTATCTTAATAATCCGCTAAAATATCAGATTTTCTTTAGATTTCAATATTGTTGGGTCTATTTCTTTTACTAAAAGAACTTCCGGAATAGACTTAATGTTTTCTAAAAGAGCATCTAAATCCTCCTCGTCGATAAAATGTTTGATCATCAGGAAGTAATCAAAGCTACTAATTTCAGGTATTAACGCGGCACCTTCGACCGATCGGTTGCTCAGCAAATAGAATTCAAATTCGAAAGATTGGTTATGGTACCTGAAGATGTTGTAGTGATTTTTTACGACGGGTTTGTTTTTCTTGGATTCAAAAAGAATGTGGTAATCCAGTTCGTCCTTGGGTTTTTCCTTGTTGTGGCCGTTATGGTCCGTGTAATCTTCCTTCCCGTAGACCAGCTGGAGTCCGGTATGCTTGTTGATAAAGTGGCAAAGTCGATAATCTCTCAAAACCGAACTGATCCCAATTAGGACAAAATCGAGTTCCAGGTCAAAGTCAGTTTCGAGTTTAAAGGTTATTTTGCTCAAGTCAATTTGTTTTGATGATTTACAAAATTACGTTTTTACTGCATTTAAGTTTGAAGGTTAAGTAAAAATATCATTAAATATGCATTAAGTTTGTAAAACTTTATTTGTTTTAGTATTATTGGATTAAGGTTAATTAATAAGGTGTTAAAAACTTTATTTAAGATGACTTTGTTCTTTATTTAGTTTCAAAAGTCAAAAAGATTTGATTTTTGGGAATATTTATTTTTTCTTTGCACAGATTTATTAAACAATTAAACTAGAAAATCATGTCAGATATCGCATCAAGAGTAAAAGCAATTATCGTAGAAAAGTTAGGTGTAGACGAAAATGAAGTGACACCAGAGGCTTCTTTCACGAATGATTTAGGTGCAGACTCACTTGATACAGTTGAGTTGATCATGGAATTCGAGAAAGAATTCAACGTTGCAATTCCTGATGACCAAGCTGAAAACATCAGTACTGTAGGACAAGCAATCGCTTACTTAGAAAAAAACGTTAACTAACTAATTTTATTAGGCCAAACATCATAAATGGAGCTTAAGAGAGTAGTTGTAACAGGATTAGGCGCACTTACACCTATTGGTAATTCCGTTTCAGAATACTGGGATGGATTAATAAACGGTGTAAGTGGAGCCGCTCCTATCACGCACTTTGATGCGTCAAAATTCAAAACACAGTTTGCCTGCGAAGTCAAAGGTTTTGATCCGCACGTCTATATGGACCGTAAAGAAGCCCGTAAGATGGATCCCTTTGTCCAATATGCTATTGCATCTACCGATGAAGCAGTAAAAGACGCAGGTCTAGATTTCGATAAATTAGACAGGACGCGAATTGGTGTAATTTGGGGCTCTGGAATTGGTGGATTAACAACTTTCACTGAGGAAGTTGCACAGTATTCCAAAGGGGATGGAACGCCTAGGTTCAATCCTTTCTTTATTCCCAAAATGCTTATCGATTTAGCTCCTGGCCATATTTCTATGCGCCATGGATTGCAAGGTCCAAACTTCTCATCAGTTTCTGCTTGTGCCTCGGCTACCAATGCAATGATCGATGCCTTCACTTACATCCGTTCGGGAAGGTCTGACATTATTATCACCGGTGGTTCCGAAGCGACTATCAATGAAGCTGGTATCGGAGGTTTCAATGCGATGCACGCACTTTCTACCAGGAACGATGATCCTAAGACAGCATCTCGACCATTCGATAAAGATCGTGATGGATTTGTGTCTGGCGAAGGTTCCGGAGCAATTGTGTTGGAAAGCCTAGAGCATGCATTAGCGCGTGGAGCGAAAATTTACGCTGAGGTTGTAGGTGGTGGAATGAGTGCAGATGCATACCATATCACTGCTTCTCACCCGGAAGGATTGGGAGCTAAATTAGCCATGACAATGGCAATCAAGGACGCTGGAATGGATTTCTCCGATATTGATTACATCAATGTCCATGGAACATCAACTCCGGTGGGAGATGTTAGTGAAACCAAAGCTATCGTTGACCTATTCGGTGAACATGCTTATAATCTGAATATCAGTTCTACCAAATCCATGACAGGTCACCTTCTAGGTGCTGCAGGTGCGGTTGAAGCTATTGCCTCTATCTTGGCAGTCAAAAATGATATTGTACCTCCAACGATCAATCACTTCACGGATGATCCTGAAATTGACAGCAAACTGAACTTCACGTTCAACACAGCACAAAAAAGAGTTGTAAATGCTGCCTTGAGTAATACCTTCGGTTTCGGAGGCCATAATGCAACAATTATTGTGAAAAAGTATAATGGTTAAAATGTATTCATTTTCACCATGCTAAACATTTAAATAGGTAGTTGCATTTTTCAACTACCTATTTGTTATTTATAGTTACCATGCCTATCACACAGGTCTATAATCTATATCTGTCTCCAAATCGAAATTACGTTCGAAAACTAAAGAACTTGCTTGGTTTCGTACCTGGCAATGTACGCCTGTACCAAATGGCCTTCAGACATAAGTCTGTAGCGGTCATGATCAAGGATGGCGTCAAGAACAGTAACGAGCGTTTGGAATTTCTAGGCGATGCGGTTTTAGGATCGGTGGTAGCTGAATTGCTCTTCAAGCTCTATCCATACAAGGATGAGGGGTTCTTGACCGAGATGCGCTCAAAGATCGTATCCAGGGCAAACCTGAACCAACTTTCCCGTAAGTTAGGTTTTAACGAGATGATTGAATTCGATGCCCGAATGATCAGTTATCCAAACAAGCAAGGATCTCTTCTCGGAGATGCCTTTGAAGCCTTGGTAGGTGCTGTCTATCTCGACAAAGGTTACACCTTTACAAGGGAATTTCTCTTGTCTCGCATTATCAAGCCCCATGTCGATATTCAAACACTGGAAGTGACCGAAACAAACTTCAAAAGCCGCTTGATCGAATGGTGCCAACACAACAACAAAGAAATCAGCTTTATGCAGGTCGATAACCCAGAAGGCGAGTCCAATAAGATGTTTTCTGTGGTAGCTGTCGTTGATGGCGAGGAATGTGGCCTTGGACGTGACTTCAATAAAAAGAGCGCTGAAAAGATCGCTGCAGAACGCGCTTGCGAATATTTGAAGATATTCGAAGAGTAGTATTGAGATATGAGAGGTTAGATTTGAGATATCAAATCTGATAAGCCATCGTTTTCAATCATACTTATTGATTCCATTGTTTTAATGATTTGAGCATCGCAAAGATCTTGATTAGGATGATATCTCCATACTCAAATCTCAAATCTCCCATCCATTATTTCATGTCTAATGTCTATCTTTGCGGCTATGGCATCAATTAAACCATCTTTAGCAAAGGGTACTCGTGATTTTTCGCCCCTTGAAATGGATAAACGTAATCATATTTTCAATACGTTAAAATCTATTTTCAGGAAATACGGTTATTCCGAGATCCAGACCCCTTCATTCGAGAATTTAAGTACTTTGACAGGTAAGTATGGTGATGAAGGCGACAAATTGATTTTCAAGATCTTGAATTCAGGTGACTACATGAGCAAGGCTCCAGCAGATCTGTTGGAAGCCAAAAACTCGACCAGCTTGATTTCACATATCTCTGAAAAAGCTTTGCGCTATGATCTGACCGTCCCGTTTGCCCGTTATGTGGTGATGCATCAAAACGATATTGCACTTCCTTTCAAAAGATTCCAGATCCAACCGGTTTGGCGTGCCGACCGTCCGCAAAGAGGTCGTTACAGAGAATTTTACCAATGTGATGTGGATGTGGTAGGTTCTAGCTCTTTATTGAACGAAGCAGAATTTATCCTGATCTATAATGAAGCCTTGGCGAAACTGGGTCTGAAGGATTTCAACATAAAACTTAACAATAGAAAGATCCTTTCAGGAATTGCCGAAGTGGTAGGAAAACCTGAGCTGATCGTGGATATGACGGTAGCCATTGACAAACTAGACAAGATAGGTTTGGATGGGGTGAATAAAGAATTGCTTGAACGAGGATTCACGGATGAGGATTTAGCGGTCCTTAAACCGATCATCGAATTGCAAGGTTCCAATGCCGATAAGCTAGCATCCATGAAGTCCGTGCTTTCAAATTCAGAAGTCGGAATGAAAGGGATCGCTGAACTTGAGGAAGTTTTCGAATACCTGAATAAATTTGGACGTGCAGATCTTCTTGAAAAGATCGTCGAAGTGGATATCACCTTGGCCAGAGGGTTGAACTATTACACAGGTTGTATTTTTGAGGTGAAAACCAATGAGGTGCAAATGGGAAGCATCGGAGGCGGTGGCCGCTATGATGACCTTACTGGGATGTTCGGGCTGAAAGACCTAACAGGGGTAGGGGTTTCATTCGGAGCAGACCGTATCTATGATGTCTTGGAAGAATTAAATCTATTCCCTCAGGAAGGTTCTGAAAGAACAAAACTGCTGATCGTTAATTTCGAAGAGTCATTAGAAGGCTATACCTTGCCTTTGCTGTATAGATTGAGAGAAGCAGGTGTTGCCGTGGAACTCTATCCGGCAGCAGTGAAGTTAAAGAAACAAATGAGTTATGCTGATTCCAAGGGAATACCTTATGTCCTTTTGGTAGGAGATGAGGAAGCAGGATCAGGTCAGTTGTCCTTGAAGAACATGGAAAGTGGTGTTCAGGAAAAATTGACCATAGAGGAGTTAATAGAAAAATTGAAATAATAGAAGCGGTCCTAAGAGACCGCTTTTTTTGTGACTTTTATTTTATCGCTAGAAACTACAGCGGCGGATAGTCCATTATGAACCTCATATATTCATTCTTGCCAATGTTTTAGTCTGTTCCATGTTGGAGGAGGAGTTACTGAGCCAGCTGCGGATTGTGGTATTATTTTGACATAATCCGTATAAAACAGTGAAATGTAAACTAAAAATTATCAAAAATCTCGTTAATATTGATTAAATTTGTGGTCAGTTTAGTAAAGAAATTCAATACTTAGAAATGAGTTCAACACCTATAACAAAAGAAACCTACCTAGAGTGGTATGAATCCATGCTGCTCATGCGCAAATTTGAAGAGAAATCTGGACAGCTTTATGGACAGCAAAAGATTCGTGGATTTTGTCACCTATACATTGGTCAAGAAGCTGTAGTAGCGGGTACCATGTCAGTGATCAAACCAGAAGATTCTTTGATTACAGCATATCGTGACCACGCCCATGCCTTGGCAAAGGGAGTGTCTGCAGATGCTTGTATGGCGGAATTGTTTGGTAAAGTTACAGGCTGTTCAAAAGGTAAAGGCGGCTCGATGCACTTCTTCTCCAAAGAACATAAGTTCATGGGAGGGCACGGTATCGTAGGAGGTCAGATTCCTTTAGGTGCAGGTATTGCTTTTGCAGAGAAATATTTAGGAACAGACAATGTAAACATCTGTTATATGGGTGACGGTGCTGTACGTCAAGGTGCTTTCAACGAGACCTTGAATATGGCGATGTTATGGAAATTACCTGTGATTTTCGTTTGTGAAAACAACGGATATGCGATGGGAACTTCTGTAAAACGTACCACAAACATGCAGGATATCTACAAAATGGGTCTTGGATTTGATATGCCAAGTGCACCTGTAGATGGTATGGATGTAGTAGCCGTTCACAACGCTATGGACGAAGCCGTTCAACGTGCTCGTGCAGGTGAAGGCCCAACTTTCTTAGAGATCCGTACTTACCGTTACAAAGGACACTCGATGTCTGACCCAGCGAAATACCGTACCAAGGAAGAGTTGGAAGAATACAAAGAAAGAGATCCAATTATTGCTGTAAAGCATGCTATTGTTGAGAATAAATATGCTGATCAAGCTTGGTTTGATGAAGTAGAAGCAAAAGTGAAGAAAATCGTTGATGAATCAGTGAAATTTGCTGAGGAGTCTCCATACCCAGATGCTTCTGACATCTACAAAGACGTTTATGTACAAGAGGACTATCCTTTTGTCATGGATTAATTAATGATAATTACTTTAACTAAAATAGAACATTCCTAAACGATGGCTGAAGTAGTAAGAATGCCAAAAATGAGCGACACCATGACTGAAGGTGTAATCGCTAAATGGCACAAAAAAGTTGGTGATAAAGTAAACTCAGGAGACCTTATTGCAGAGGTTGAAACTGACAAAGCGACAATGGACTTCGAATCATACCAAGAAGGTACTTTGTTGTATATCGGCCCTAAAGAGGGAGATGCAGTTCCAATTGATTCTGTAATTGCGGTGTTAGGTGAAGAAGGTGAAGATTACGAGTCTCTGATCAAAGGAGATGGTGCTGCTGCTGAGAAGAAAGAAGAGCCAAAAGAAGAATCCAAAAAAGAAACTAAAGAAGATAAAACTGAAGAAGCTGCTCCAGCTGATTCAGGAAGCAATGTAACGGCAGAAGACTTAGGTGTTACTGTTATTACCATGCCTTTATTGAGTGATACCATGACTGAAGGGGTAATCGCTCAATGGAACTTCAAAGTAGGGGATACCATTAAATCAGACGATGCTATTGCGGACGTAGAAACTGATAAAGCGACTATGGAAGTTACGGCTTATGCTGATGGTACCTTGTTATATGTTGGTCTAGAAGCTGGACAAGCTGCGAAAGTAAATGATATCATTGCTATCGTAGGTCCTGCAGGAACCGATGTAACGCCTTTGTTGAACCAAAAATCTTCAGCAGGTACCAAATCTGAATCTAAGAAAGAAGAAGATAAACCAGCTGTTCAAGAAAGCAAGTCTGATGCACCTGTTGCTGCATCCTCTTCATCAAGTGATTCAAGAATCAAAGCTTCTCCTTTAGCTAAGAAAATTGCTAAGGAAAAAGGTATTGACTTGAGCCAAGTGAAAGGTTCTGCAGAAAACGGACGTATCGTAAGAAAAGACGTTGAAAACTTCAAACCTTCTGCAGCACCTGCTGCTTCGGCTTCCGCTGCACCAGCTGCCGAGTCTGAAGCAAAAACAATCAGCTTACCTCAATTTGTTGGCGAAGAGCGTTTCACTGAGAAACCTGTTAACCAAATGCGTAAAACGATTGCTCGCAGATTGTCTGAGTCATTGTTCACTGCTCCACACTTCTACCTGACTATCAGTGTAGATATGGACAATGCAATGGCTGCACGCGCGCAGATCAATGAGGTAGCTCCAGTGAAAGTTTCATTCAACGATATCGTTGTAAAAGCGGTAGCCGTTGCCTTGAAACAACACCCTAACGTGAACTCATCTTGGTTAGGTGATAAGATCCGTTACAACGAGCATACAAACATTGGTGTAGCCATGGCTGTTGAAGATGGTCTATTGGTTCCAGTGGTTCGTTTTGCTGACGGTAAATCACTATCCCATATCTCTGCTGAAGTGAAAGACTTTGCACAAAAAGCAAAAGCTAAAAAACTACAGCCTTCAGATTGGGAAGGATCAACTTTCACTGTTTCTAACTTAGGTATGTTTGGTATCGATGAATTCACATCGATCATCAACTCACCTGATGGCGCTATCCTTTCGGTAGGTGCTATCCAACAGGTTCCGGTTGTGAAAAACGGAGCTGTTGTTCCTGGAAACATCATGAAGTTGACATTAGGTTGTGACCACCGCGTAGTCGATGGTGCTACCGGTGCTCAATTCCTTCAAACTCTAAAAGGACTTATCGAAGCTCCGATCCGTTTATTAGCGTAATCGAAGCATCCATAAAAAACACAAAAGCCAGCAGATCTTGCTGGCTTTTGTGTTTATACTTCCCTCCATCATAAAGAACATAACTCCTAAAATGTCTTTCCTTATTTTTTGCCGAATTGCAATAAGTGAAAAGTTGAACCGTTTAGTAATTATCAGGAATTAATATCGATAATGGGGCAATACTTTAATGTAACTATAGTTTTATCAAAAGAAAGCTAATTTTTATTGTAAATTGTCACAATATATAGTAATTTGTCTTGATAATCATTAGAGATTATAAGCATTAAAAGAATCAGATTAGGAGCGTGTCAATAAAAAATTTATTATTCGTATTGGGGTTGGGGACATTTGCGATGTTCTCCTGTTCTTCGCCAGAAGCAAAACAAAAAGAGATAAAAATAGATCAGGCCAAAAAAGATAGTGTAGCACTGATTTATGATTCCACAAAAGCAGATAAGCAGATTGATGCTTTCATGCAAAACCTACACAAGAAATCCGCATTTAACGGGAATGTATTGGTAGCCAAAAAAGGAAAGATTCTTTACCAGAATTCCTTTGGTTGGGCAGATTACCTTTTGAAAGATAGCCTGAACATCAATTCGCAGTTCGAGCTGGCTTCTGCGTCCAAGCCTATCACGGCATTAGGCGTGATGAAGCTGGTGCAGGAAGGAAAGCTGAAGATGGAAAATACCGTCAACGATTTCTATCCTGACTTCCCATATCCTGGGATTACCATTGCCCAACTGCTATCTCATCGTTCGGGATTGCCAAACTATGTTTACTTTTCGGAGGAAGCATGGCCAGACCGCAAGAAACCGATGTCCAATCAGGATGCTATGAGCTTATTGATCGAAAAGCATCCTAACCGCTACGGAGCACCAGATGGCAGGTTCCATTACAATAACTCAAACTTCATGGTCCTTGCATCGATTATTGAAAAAGTAACGGGGAAAGACTTTGCAGTTTATATGAAGGAAAATATCTTCGATCCTGCAGGGATGAAGCATACAGCGGTATATTCTACTGCCGTGTACGAGAAAACTCCTTCCAATGTAATGGGACATGATAAGGTATGGCGTCGTTCGGTAGTGCGAAATTATTTAGATGGTCCGGTCGGCGACAAGGGTATTTACAGTACCGTCCAGGATATGTACCTATTGGACAGGGCAATCAATGAAGGCCGTTTGGTGAACAAGACCACTCTTGATTCGATGTATTTGCCTAGAAGCGATGCAAAACGCAGCCTATTCAGTTATGGTTACGGTTGGCGTACCTTTAGTCCGCCCGAAAATCCTATCGTCTATCATACGGGTTGGTGGCATGGCTTCAAGAGCCTTTATGTGCGCGACCTGAAAAACGATGTGACCATTGTTTTGCTAACAAATATGGCAAATGGCAGTTTGAATCACCTCGATGATTTGTATAAAATCTTAGAAATGCCTATTTTGAGACAAAATGCATATAACTCAAGTGGAGAATTAGTAAATTAAGAAAACCTAACAACAATATATGAAAAAGACCTTGATTTTAGGTGCGAGTACCAACCCGGCAAGATATTCGTATTTGGTTGCCAATAAATTGGCTAGAAAAGGACATCCAATCGTGAATGTTGGACGTAAAACTGGGAAAGTTGCTGGCGTAGAGATCGAACCTGCAGAGGACATTCATACTGACATAGATACGATGACCTTATATGTAGGTCCGCAAAATCAGCCTCAATACTATGATTATATCTTGAAGACCAAGCCGAAGCGTATTATTTTCAATCCAGGTGCAGAAAATGCAGAACTAGCCGACAAAGCTAGGGCGAATGGCATTGAAGTCGTAGAAGCTTGTACTTTGGTGATGCTGAATACAGGACAATACTAATCCAGAACTTAAAGATTTATTAAGGGGACAATGATTTTTCATTGTCCTTTTTTATTGGATTTTTCTAGGTCAAGGTCGGGTCTCATTCGAGGCATGTTCGGGAAATCTTGCAGTTTGCTCCGAATATACCATCGATTTGATTTCACTCATTTTGCGAAAATTCCGAATGTGTCCCGAACAAGGTCCGAATCTATTCGAGGGTGCTTGATGGATACTGAAATCTTAAATAAGTATAGGCATGGAAACCATGGGAAAGTTCGTTGAATTTAGTTCGATTTGACCTAATATGAAAACGTTGTAGTAAATAATTGCTTTTTTTTGTTTTTATATGAGTATTTTGTTATTCCTAAAGAATAACAATTTATTAAAAACCGTAGATATGAAAGGCCTATTTTCAACCTTAGCCGTTTGCTTGATTTCATTGCAGGTTTCAGTTGGGCAGGAGCATGACCTGAAACTGAGTTCCAAATTTATTGATGATCAGCTAAAGGCTTCAGCTGAACAGTACCAAAATTTAGTTTCCGTTGTACCTGAACATAAATTTCCAAAAACTTTTGAATCTGGCAAGCAGGAATTCTCCAATTCAGGTTGGTGGTGTTCTGGATTTTACCCCGGCACCTTACTTTACCTTGGAGAAGCTACCTCGGACCCTAAACTCAAACAGGCCGGCCTTGATAAACTGAAGGACCTGGAAAAGGAACAGTTCAATAAAGGGACCCATGATTTAGGGTTTATGCTTTTCTGTAGTTTTGGAAATGCCTTGAGATTGACAGGTGACAGTAGCAAATACCAACCGATCCTGAAAAATGGAGCCGAATCATTGAGCAGCCGCTTTAACCCGACGACCAAGACCATCCGTTCCTGGGACCATAATGTTTGGAAATTCCCAGTGATCATTGACAATATGATGAACCTAGAGTTCCTGATGCAGATGGCAAAGACCACCGGCAACAAGAAATATTCCGATATAGCGATCACCCATGCGAACACAACCATAAAGAACCATTTCCGTAAGGATAACAGTTCTTACCATGTGATCGATTATGATCCTCAGACTGGATCGGTGCTTGCCAAGCAAACCGCACAGGGTGCGGCTGATGAGTCGGCATGGGCGAGGGGACAGGCTTGGGGTCTGTATGGCTATACGATGATGTACAGGGAAACCAAGGATAAGGCCTATTTAGATCAGGCGAAAAAGATTGCGGACTATATGTTGAAGAGCCCTAACCTTCCGGAAGACCTGGTTCCGTATTGGGATTTTGATAAGGATAAGATTCCTGCAGACGATAAGACCTATTCCAGGAGAAGCTTGAGGGATGCCTCAGCTGCAGCGATCACGGCATCGGCATTGATCGAGCTCTCCCAATATACCAAGGGCAAAGAATCGACAACGTATCTGCGCAAGGCGGAAGGCATGCTTAAAAGTTTGTCTTCAAGCGCTTATTTTGCGAAGAAAGGTACGAATGGGGGCTATTTATTGGAACATAGCGTAGGGGCATTGCCATTGGATTCGGAGGTAGATGTACCCTTGACCTATGCGGACTATTATTATGTAGAAGCCTTGGTTCGGTATCAACGACTTTTGGATGGAGGGCCTGCCATAAAAATATAAAAAGCAGAAGATTTGGAGCCCCGGAAAAAAACCGGGGCTATTTTTTTTAAAAATAATTGACTAACTGTTTGATAGTTATAAAATTGTTTGTACTTTTGCAGTCCCTAAATGGGGAATTGTGTCTTGAGCGAAGCCCTACTGCTTCGATGGACGTTTAATTAATTAATTTATAACATGTCAGGAATTATTGGTAAAAAAGTAGGAATGACCAGCCTGTTCAATGCTGAAGGGAAGAATATCCCTTGTACAGTAATCGAGGCTGGGCCGTGCGTGGTTACGCAGATACGTACGGAAGAGAAGGATGGTTATTCGGCAGTTCAACTTGGCTTTGATGAAGCTAAGGAAAAGAACACGACGGCTCCTCTAAAAGGACATTTTGCAAAGGCAGGAGTTAGTCCTAAGCGTAAACTAGTTGAATTCAAAACTTTCACAGATGAGAAGCAACTAGGAGACATCGTTGATGTTACTTTATTTGAAGAAGGCGAGTACGTAGATGTAGTCGGTACTTCAAAAGGTAAAGGATTTCAAGGTGTAATGAAGCGTCATGGCTTTGGTGGTGTAGGTGGTGCGACTCACGGTCAGCACAACAGACTACGTGCACCGGGTTCATTGGGAGCTTCATCTTGGCCTTCAAGAGTATTCAAAGGAATGCGTATGGCGGGTCGTACAGGTGGCGAGAGAGTAAAAGTTCAAAACTTACAGATTTTGAAAGTTTACGCAGAACAAAACCTAATTGTTGTTAGTGGTTCCGTACCAGGAGCTAAGGGTTCATATGTAATCGTAGACAAATAGTAGAGATGGAAGTTAAAGTATTAAATTTATCAGGAAAAGAAACAGGTGCCAAGGTGCAACTTCCTGAGTCAGTATTCGGTGTAAAGCCAAGCGACCATGCGATCTATTTAGATGTGAAACAATACTTAGCGAACCAACGCCAAGGTACACACAAATCAAAACAACGTAATGAGATCGCGGGTTCAACTCGTAAATTACACAAACAAAAAGGAACAGGTGGTGCTCGTGCGGGTTCTATCAAATCTCCATTGTTTAACGGTGGTGGTCGTGTATTCGGTCCTCAACCTCGTGACTATAGCTTCAAATTGAACAAAAAATTAAAGCAATTAGCACGTAAATCTGCATTATCTTACAAAGCACAAGAGAACAATGTTGTGGTATTGGATGAAGTTAACTTCGATTCGATCAAAACTAAGAACTACGTTGCTTTAGTTAATGCGTTAAACCTTGCTGACGAGAAAACCTTATTGGTATTGCCAGCATACAATAACAATGTTTATTTATCAAGCAGAAACTTGAAGAAAGCAAAAGTTATCGTAGCATCAGATTTGAATACATATGATGTATTGAACGCTACGAAATTATTGTTAACTGCTGATTCTGTTAAAACTTTGGAGGAAGCATTCGCTAAATAATATGGAGATTATCAAAAAACCTATTTTAACTGAGAAAGCTTCATTGTTAACGGAAAAATTAAACCGTTACGCTTTCAAAGTAGATCATAGAGCAAACAAGATTCAAATCAAAGCTGCAGTAGAGCAAATGTTTGGTGTTACTGTATTAGCAGTAAACACAGCAGTTGTTGCGGGTAAGGCAAAAAGCCGTTACACGAAAGCAGGATTTGTATCCGGAAGAAGCCCTAAATATAAAAAGGCCATCATTACAGTTAAAGATGGTGAAACTATTGACTTTTACAGTACACTATAATAAGAAATGGCAGTTAAAAGATTCAAACCGGTTACCCCTGGTACTCGCTTCAGAGTAGGTGCTGATTATTCAGACGTTACAACTAACGTACCTGAGAAATCATTAGTAGTTAGCATCAAGAAATCAGGTGGTCGTAATAACTCCGGTAAAATGACTATGCGTTACATCGGTGGGGGACACAAAAAATCATACCGATTAATAGATTTCAAACGCGATAAAAAAGATATCCCTGCAAAAGTTGCTACCATTGAGTACGATCCAAATCGTACTGCACGTATTGCTTTATTGCACTACGCAGATGGAGAGAAACGTTACATCATTGCACCAGCTGGATTAACAGTAGGTCAGACAGTGATTGCAGGCGAATCAGTAGCCCCAGAAGTAGGTAATACTATGCCATTGGCAAACATCCCATTGGGTTCGATCATCCACAACATTGAGTTGAATCCAGGACAAGGTGGTTCCATTGCACGTTCAGCAGGTACATATGCACAATTGTCTGCACGTGATGGTAAGTATGCTATTATCAAATTGCCTTCAGGCGAGACTCGTATGATTTTATTGACATGTGTTGCTACGATCGGTTCGGTATCGAACGCAGAGAAAGCAAACCAAGTATTGGGTAAAGCAGGTCGTAAACGTTGGTTAGGTCGTCGTCCTAGAGTTCGTGGTGTTGCGATGAACCCGGTTGATCACCCTATGGGTGGTGGTGAAGGACGTTCATCAGGAGGTCACCCACGCTCACGCACAGGTGTATTAGCTAAAGGCTACAAAACACGCTACAAGAAGAAAACATCGAATCGTTACATCATTGAGAGAAGGAAAAAATAATGGCTCGTTCAATTAAAAAAGGTCCTTATATCGATCACAACTTAGAAAGAAAAGTTCTTTCTATGAATGAAACAAACAAGAAATCAGTAATCAAAACTTGGTCTCGTAGATCAATGATTTCACCTGATTTTGTTGGTCATACCTTCGCAGTGCACAACGGGAATAAATTCATTCCGGTTTATGTAACAGAAAATATGGTTGGTCACAAGCTTGGTGAATTTGCGCCTACGCGTACTTTCAGAGGCCACGCAGAAAAGAAAAAATAATAGGTAATGGAAGCAACAAAAAAACTCAAAAAGTCTGTTTTAATTAAGCAGCGCAAGGAGCAGGCAAAAGCTCAAGTAGGAGGAGCTTCTACTGCCAAGTTATTGAATTGCCCTACTTCACCTCGTAAGATGCGTCTAGTAGTGGATCTTATCCGTGGACAGAAAGTAGAGAACGCTCTTTACATCCTTAAACATTCAGGAAAAGAAGCTTCAATCCGCGTTGAGAAATTATTATTATCAGCGATCAAGAACTGGGAAGCTCACAACGAAGGTTCTTCAGTAGAAGACGGTGGATTGTTTGTTAAGGAAGTATCTGTAGGTGGCGGTCGTCAATTGAAGAGATTACGTCCAGCACCACAAGGTCGTGGCTATAGAATTCGCAAGCGTTCAAACCATGTAACTTTGGTAGTAGACAGTATTAATAACGTTAACAACTAATTATATTAAGAATGGGACAAAAAGCAAATCCAATAGGTAGCAGATTAGGAATCATCAAAGGATGGGATTCTAATTGGTTCGGAGGCAACAACTATTCTGATAAGTTGGTTGAGGACGAAAAAATAAGAAAATATCTTTCTGTACGTATCGCAAAAGGCGGTGTAGCAAAAGTTGTTATTGAGAGAACGTTGAAACGTATCACTGTAACGATCCATACTGCACGTCCAGGAATCGTAATTGGTAAAGGTGGTCAAGAAGTTGATAAGATCAAAGAAGAGTTAAAGAAATTAACTAAGAAAGATGTTCAGATCAACATTTTTGAGATCAAACGCCCAGAATTAGACGCAAAACTAGTTGCAGAAGGCATTGCTAAGCAATTAGAGGCACGTATTTCATTCCGTCGTGCAATGAAGACTGCGATTGCATCTACAATGCGTATGGGAGCAGAAGGTATCAAGGTAATGTGTTCAGGTCGTTTAGGTGGTGCTGAGATGGCACGTACCGAGCAGTACAAAGAAGGAAGAACTCCTCTACACACATTGCGTGCAGATATCGATTATGCATTAGCAGAAGCATTGACAACTTACGGTAAGATTGGCGTAAAAGTTTGGATCTGTAAAGGTGAAGTTTACGGTAAGAGAGATTTATCTCCAAACATTGGTCAAGCATCAGGCGTAAAATCACGTGGTGGCAACGAAGGTGGTGATAACAACAACCGTCGTGACAACCGTGGAGGTCGCGGTGGAAACCGTGGCGGACGCCGTGACAACAACCGTGGAGGTAAAAGAGATTAATTAATAACAAGATTTAGATTATCTGTTCAACAGATTTAAAAAAATACGAACATGTTACAGCCAAAAAGAACGAAGTTCAGAAAGATGCAGAAAGGCCGCATGAAAGGTAATGCCACTCGTGGAGCGGAATTAGCTTTCGGATCTTTCGGTATCAAATCAATGGAACCAGCATGGATCACAAGCCGTCAGATTGAGGCAGCTCGTATTGCGGTAACACGTTATATGAAGCGTGAAGGACAAGTTTGGATCCGCATTTTCCCTGACAAACCTGTTACCAAGAAACCTGCAGAGGTACGTATGGGTAAAGGTAAGGGTGCTCCAGAATATTGGGTAGCCGTAGTGCGCCCAGGCCGTATGTTATTTGAGGCAGAAGGCGTTCCATTGGAAATCGCTAAAGAAGCATTACGCTTAGCTGCACAAAAATTACCGGTTCAAACGAAATTTGTGATACGTAGAGATTACGTTGAAGCATAATAATCGTCGGTAATGTCAAGAGTTCAGCCTTACTGCCGTTACCAGTAAGGCCGCTTAACACTCGAGATAACCCGGCACAACAAATTGAAAAATGAAAAATTCAGAAATCGTAGAATTATCAACTGAGGATTTAACAGCTCGTCTTGCTGAAGAGAAAGCTGCCTTGAACAAATTGAAATTTGCACATGCTGTTTCTGCTATTGAGAATCCAAACGTGATCAAAGCAGCTCGCAAAACTATCGCTCGTATCTCTACCGAGATTTCAAAGCGTACTAATGCAGCAAAATCTGAAACAGCCGCTGAGGCATAAAATTAAAGTCGAAATGGAAAGAAATTTAAGAAAAACAAGAATCGGCTTAGTAGTTAGCAACAAGATGGACAAATCTATCGTAGTGGCTGTTGAACGTAAAGTAAAGCACCCTATTTACGGTAAATTCGTTAAGAAAACTACTAAATTTAAAGCTCATGACGAACAAAATACCTGCGGTATCGGCGATACGGTATTAATTATGGAGACACGTCCGCTGAGTAAAACTAAGAACTGGAGATTAGTAGAAATTTTAGAAAGGGCTAAATAATGGTACAACAGGAATCAAGACTAAATGTAGCTGACAACAGCGGAGCTAAAGAAGTTTTAGTAATCCGTGTGTTAGGCGGTACGCGCAAGCGTTATGCATCTATCGGTGATAAAATTGTTGTTACCGTTAAGAGCGCACTACCTTCAGGAAACGTGAAAAAAGGATCAGTTTCAAAAGCAGTTGTAGTACGTACGAAAAAAGAGATCCGTCGTAAAGATGGTTCTTACATTCGCTTCGATGACAACGCTGCAGTATTGTTAAATAATAACGATGAACCACGCGGAACACGTATCTTCGGCCCAGTTGCCAGAGAATTGCGTGAGAAACAGTTCATGAAAATTGTATCATTAGCACCGGAGGTTTTATAATTATGGCAAAGAAAACAAACAAAACTACTCACAAGATCAAGATCAAAAGTGGAGATTTAGTGAAAGTTATCGCTGGTAACTCTAAAGGTGTTCAAGGTAAAGTATTACAGGTTATTATTGAAACTAACAGAGCGGTTGTTGAAGGCGCTAACATTGTTAAGAAACACACTAAACCTAGCGCAGCTAACCCGAACGGTGGTATCATCGAGAAAGAAGCTGCAATCAACATCTCTAACTTAGCTTTAATCGATCCTAAGACAGGTAATCCTACCCGTGTTGGACGTAAAGTTAATGCAGATGGTAAAATAGTTCGTTACGCAAAAAAATCAGGGGAGGAAATTAAATAATGACTTACGTACCAAGATTAAAAGCGAAATATGCGGAAGATATCCGTACAGCGCTTAAGGAAAAATTCCAGTATAAGAGCGTTATGCAAGTTCCTAAACTGGAGAAAATCGTAGTATCACAAGGTATTGGTGCCGCTACAGCAGACAAGAAATTGATCGACAACTCTATCACAGAATTGACGACGATCACTGGTCAGCAAGCAGTTCCTACGAAATCCAAGAAAGATATCTCGAACTTCAAATTGCGTAAAGGTATGCCAATTGGTGCTCGCGTAACTTTACGTGACAACAATATGTACGAATTCTTAGATCGTTTAATCGCGGTTTCTTTACCACGTATCCGTGACTTCCGTGGAATCAACGATAAAGGATTTGATGGACATGGTAACTACAATTTGGGTATTACTGAGCAGATCATCTTCCCTGAGATCAACATTGACAAGATCAACAAGATCCAAGGTATGGATATCACTTTCGTAACTTCAGCTAAGAACGATATCGAAGCTTTAGAATTATTGAAACAATTCGGTTTACCATTCAAAAACCAAAACACGAATAACAATGGCTAAAGAAGGATTAAAAGCACGCGAAGTAAAGCGTCAGAAATTAGTAGCAAAATTTGCAGAGAAACGTGCGGCTTTAAAAGCAGCAGGTGATTATGCAGCTTTAGATAAATTACCAAAGAATGCGTCACCAGTAAGATTGCACAACCGTTGTAAATTAACTGGACGTCCAAAAGGATATATGCGTCAATTCGGTATCTCCCGTGTAACATTCCGTGAGATGGCCTTAGACGGAAAAATCCCGGGAGTGAAAAAAGCTTCTTGGTAATCAAAAAAATATAATTACTTTTGCCCGGATAAACCACGAACTGTGGTTTATCGGGTTTTTTTTGCATTGCAATATTTTAACCGATAAAAGGTCTGTGGCTTCGGTTAGTCATGGAAACCATTATCACAATTTTATACATAATGAATACAGATCCAATAGCGGATTACCTTACCCGAGTAAGGAATGCCATCAAGGCCAACCACAGGGTTGTTGAAATTCCTGCATCGAACCTTAAAAAAGAAATCACAAAAGTTCTTTTCGACAAAGGTTACATTGCTAACTACAAATTTATTGAAGAAGGTCCTCAAGGTTCCATCAAGATTGCCTTGAAATACCATCCAATTAGCAAAGTACCGGCTATTCGCACATTGACACGTGTGAGTAAACCTGGTTTAAGAAAGTATGCAAGTGTTGACAGCATCCCTCGTGTATTAAACGGTTTAGGAATTGCGATTTTGTCTACTTCGAAAGGAGTAATGTCAGACAAAGAAGCTGCCGTACAAAACGTTGGTGGAGAGGTTTTATGTTACATTTATTAATCTAGGAAAAAGCACAGAATGTCAAGAATTGGAAAAGCGCCTATCGCTATACCTTCTGGTGTAACGGTTACAGTATCAGATAAGAATCTGGTAACTGTTAAAGGCCCTAAAGGTGAATTAACACAACAAGTAGACCGCGACATTACCGTTAAAGAAGAAGATGGTAATATCGTAGTGTCACGTTCAACAGAACAAAAGAAGCACAAAGCATTACATGGATTATACCGCGCCCTATTGAGCAATATGGTTGTAGGTGTAACCGAGGGATACAAAACTACCCAAGAACTAGTTGGTGTTGGTTACCGTGCAGCAAACACAGGTAATACGCTAGAGTTAACTTTAGGTTTCTCTCACCAGATTGTATTCGTATTGCCACAGGAAATTAAAGTAACAACAACTGCTGATAAGGGTAAGAACCCAACTATCACTTTGGAATCTATCGACAAACAATTGATCGGTCAAGTAGCGGCGAAAATCCGTAGCTTCCGTAAGCCAGAGCCATACAAAGGTAAAGGTATCAAGTTTGCAGGTGAAGTATTGAGAAGAAAAGCAGGTAAATCAGCTAAAAAATAATAACCATGGCAGGAATTAAATCAACTCGCAGAGAGCGAATCAAAAAAGGAATTAGAAAACACCTGGCTGGATCAACTGAACGTCCTCGTTTGACGGTTTTTAGAAGTAACAAAGGCATCTACGCACAGATCATCGACGATACAACTGGTAAAACAATTGCTTCAGCATCCACTTTGTCAAAAGAGTTTGCTGGATCAGGAAACAAAGTAGATCAATCGAAAGAAGTAGGTAAATTAGTTGCTGAGAAAGCGGTTGCAGCAGGAATTAGCAAAGTAGTTTTTGACCGTAATGGGTACTTATACCATGGCCGTATCAAATCATTGGCTGAAGGTGCTCGCGAAGGCGGTTTAGACTTTTAATTAAAGAAGAAAATGGCATTAAGCAATATTAAAAGAGTAAAATCAAGCGAAATCGAATTAAAAGATCGCTTAGTAAGCATCCAGCGCGTAGCCAAGGTGACCAAAGGTGGTCGTACCTTCAGTTTCTCAGCTATTGTTGTAGTTGGAGATGAGAACGGTATCGTAGGATACGGATTAGGAAAAGCTAAAGAGGTTACTGAAGCTATCACTAAAGGTATCGATGATGCAAAGAAAAACTTAGTAAAGGTTCCTATTATCAAAGGTACAGTACCTCACGAGCAATACGGTAAATATTCAGGTGGTTCAGTTTTGATCAAACCAGCTGTAAGTGGTACCGGAGTATTGGCAGGTGGTGCTATGCGTGCGGTATTGGAGTCTGCAGGCATTACAGACGTATTAGCAAAATCATTAGGTTCTTCAAACCCACACAACGTGGTAAAAGCAACGATCGATGCATTAGCTAATATGCGTGACGCATATACAGTAGCGCAAACACGTGGTGTCGATTTAAACAAAGTATTTAACGGTTAATATCATGGCAAAAATTAAAATCACCCAGATAAAGAGCGTTATCGACAGAAGCGAGCGCCAAAAGAAAACTATCGAAGCATTAGGTTTGAAAAAGATCAACCATTCGGTAGAAGTTGAAGCTACAGCAGCAATCATTGGTATGGTTCGTAAAGTGAACCACCTAGTGGCTGTAGAGTCCATTTTATAAGAATAGATGGAAAGGATACTCACTTCCTTTCCATTCTTTGTTAATAAATTTATGGAATGCTAAGGCCTGTTTAGTGAGAGCGAAGGCGTAGCACAATTTGATTAAAAATGAACTTAAGTAATCTAAAACCAGCAGCTGGTTCAATTAAAACTAAAAAACGTATTGGTCGTGGACAAGGATCTGGCCGTGGTGGTACATCAACACGTGGTCACAAAGGAGCAGGTTCCCGTTCAGGTAACTCTACGAAGATCGGTTTCGAAGGTGGTCAAATGCCTCTTCAACGTCGTGTACCTAAATTTGGTTTTAAGAACATCAACCGTGTAGAATATGTAGGTGTTAACTTAGATGTTTTACAAGCTATCGTTGAGAAATACAGCTTAACCACTGTAGATTTCGATACTTTGAAAGAGCACGGATTAGTTTCAAAAAATGACTTGATTAAAATCTTAGGTCGTGGCGAGTTCAGCGCAAAAGTAGAAGTAAAGGCCCATGCATTTTCAGCTTCAGCACAAAAAGCTATCGAAGCAGCAGGTGGTTCTATCGTTAAATTGTAATAATACATGAAGAAACTAATCACAACCTTAACCAATATATGGAAGATAGAAGAATTACGTAACCGTATTCTTAATACGTTACTATTTCTTTTAATATACCGCGTTGGTTGTCACGTGGTTTTACCAGGTGTCAATCCAGAAGCGTTGGTAGTAAACAGAGAAGGTGGTAATGACATCATGAACTTGATCAATATGTTTGCTGGGGGATCCTTCTCCCGTGCGGCGATCTTTGCTCTTGGTGTTATGCCTTATATCTCGGCATCTATCGTAGTTCAGCTATTGGGGATTGCTGTTCCTGCTTTTCAAAAGATGCAGAAAGAAGGTGAATCTGGCCGTAAGAAAATGAACAACATCACTCGTTACCTTACCGTAGCGATTACGTTGGTTCAAGCCGTAGCCTATGTGAAGACTCAAATCGGACCAGAAGCTAAGACTATTGCGGATCCAATGTTCTCCATTCTATCAGCAGTTGTTTTGACAGCGGGTACATTGTTTGTGATGTGGCTAGGTGAAAAGATTACCGATAAAGGAATTGGTAATGGTATTTCATTAATCATTATGGCTGGTATTATTGCTCAGCTTCCTGCAGGTATTACTGCAGAGTGGGCATCCAGAATGAGCCCGAGTGGTGGTGGTCCTATTCCATTGTTATTGGAGTTTGTCGCTCTGTTTTTCGTCGTGATCTTCACGATCTTGGTTGTACAAGGTGTTCGTAAGATCCCTGTACAATACGCGAAGAAAATCGTTGGTAACAAACAGATTGGTGGTGTGCGTCAATACATTCCTTTAAAGGTAAATGCGGCGGGTGTAATGCCAATCATTTTCGCTCAGGCGATTATGTTTTTACCGATGTCGTTGACCCAGTTCTTCCCGAACGTCCAGTCAGATTTCCTGAACTCGTTGAGTAACTATACATCCGTAACGTATAATGTGGTATTTGCCTTGTTGATCATTGCATTTACCTTCTTCTATACAGCGATTATGGTGAACCCACAGCAGATGTCTGAGGACATGAAGAAGAACGGTGGTTTTATTCCGGGCATTAAGCCAGGTTATGAGACCAACTTGTTTATCGACAACGTAATATCACATATTACCTTCCCTGGTGCTGTATTTGTGGCGATCATTGCGATCTTGCCGGCAATTGCAACATTATTTGGAGTAAACAATCAATTTGCGCATTTCTATGGTGGTACATCCCTATTGATCTTAGTAGGTGTTGTACTGGATACGATTCAGCAAATTGAGAGTCATTTGTTAATGCGTCATTATGATGGGTTGATGAAAACAGGCCGCGTCAAAGGTAGAAGCACTGCGACTACAGTTGAAGGCTATGATCAATCCGCATTATAATTTTGAATGTCTAAAGTATATTATAAAACAGCAGATGAAATTGAGCAAGTGCGAGAGTCAGCAAATGTACTCTCGCAGTTACTTGCTGAAATTGCAGGATTAGTAAAACCGGGCATCACGACCTTATCCCTAGATAAGTTTGCCTTTGATTTTATTAAAGATCATAAAGGGACACCAGCTTTCTTGAACTATCAAGGCTTTCCTTATTCATTGTGTATTTCTGTGAACGACCAGGTCGTGCACGGATTTCCGAGTGACTATGTTCTGAAAGATGGGGATATCGTAACGGTTGACGGAGGGGTGAATTTGAATGGTTTTATCAGTGATTCTGCTTATACTTTTGCTGTAGGAGAGATTTCTGAGGAGGCGAAACAATTGTTAGAAGTAACAAAAGGTTCGTTGCAAGCGGGGATCGATCAAGCAATCGCAGGGAAACGTGTCGGCGATATTTCAGCTGCCGTTCAGGAATATGTAACACCATATCGCTATGGGATTGTTCGTGAATTGGTAGGTCATGGAGTTGGTTTTCATTTGCACGAAAAACCTGAGGTTCCGAATTACGGGAAACGTGGTTCAGGTCCGAAGTTGGAAGAAGGATTGGTAATCTGTATCGAACCGATGATCAATGCCGGTAAGGCGGGGGTCAAGTTCTGGGATGATGGTTGGACAGTGAGTACAGTTGATGGAAAGCTTTCTGCACACTTTGAACAGATGGTGGCGATCAGAAAAGGTAGTCCGGACGTGCTTTTGAATTTTGACGCGATAGAGAAAGTTTTAAATAAAAAGTAGTTGGTATTCAATTATTTTATTTATCTTTGCACTCCTGTTTGCGGGTATATCATCATTTAAAATAATAGATTATATGGCTAAACAAGCCTCGATTGAGCAAGACGGCATAATCAAAGAAGCGCTTTCTAACGCGATGTTTCGCGTAGAATTAGAGAATGGGCATGAAATCATTGCACATATCTCTGGGAAAATGCGCATGCATTATATTAAAATATTACCAGGTGACAAAGTGAAGTTAGAGATGTCACCATACGACTTAACAAAAGGAAGAATTACATACCGCTATAAGTAAACGTAAGTTTCTTCAATAAAATAGCTTTTAAAAATTTACTGTAATGAAAGTTAGAGCATCAATAAAAAAACGTAGTGCGGATTGTAAGATTATCCGTCGTAAAGGAAAAGTATTTGTAATCAATAAAAAGAACCCTAAGTTCAAACAACGTCAGGGTTAATTTTAACATAATCGCTTAAAATATTATATGGCAAGGATCTCAGGTATAGATTTACCTAAAAACAAAAGAGGCATCATTGGCCTTACCTATATTTTCGGTATTGGTCGTTCTACTGCTGCTTATATCCTAGAGAAAGCAGGCATCAGTCAAGATGTAAAGGTTCAAGAATGGAATGATGATCAATTAGCAGCTATCCGTACAATCATCAATGATGAGATTAAGGTAGAAGGCGCTTTACGTTCAGAGGTTCAGTTGAACATTAAACGTTTAATGGATATTGGTTGTTACCGTGGATTACGCCACCGTAAACACCTTCCAGTTCGTGGACAACGTACTAAGAATAACTCTCGTACCAGAAAAGGTAAACGTAAGACAGTTGCAAACAAGAAAAAAGCTACTAAATAATAAGTAAGAAATGGCTAAAAGTAAAAAAGTTACTAAAAAACGTATCGTAGTTATCGAGCCTGTAGGACAAGCTCATATCAACGCTACTTTTAACAACATCATCGTAACTTTGACTAACAATCAAGGTCAAACAATTTCATGGTCATCAGCTGGTAAAATGGGCTTTAAAGGTTCTAAAAAGAACACTCCATACGCTGCATCACAAGCTGCATCAGACTGTGGTAAAGTTGCACATGATTTAGGATTGCGTAAAGTTGAAGTTTTCGTAAAAGGTCCGGGCGCTGGACGTGAGTCAGCTATCCGTTCATTGCAAGGTATTGGTATCGACGTAACCACGATCAAGGATATTACTCCACTTCCTCACAATGGTTGTCGTCCTCCAAAACGCAGAAGAGTTTAATAACAGATTTGTTTAAGATAAGATTCGTCAGCTATAGGTTGATTGATACTTCAAACAGAATAAGAAATGGCAAGATATACAGGACCTAAGTCCAAAATAGCTCGTAAATTTAGAGAGCCAATTTTCGGCCCAGATAAGGCATTAGAAAAAAAGAATTATCCTCCAGGTCAGCACGGACCATCAAAAAGAAGAGGTAAACAATCTGAATACGCTATTCAGTTGTTAGAAAAGCAAAAAGCAAAATACACTTACGGTGTATTAGAGCGTCAATTCGCTAACCTATTTGCTAAGGCAGCAGCAAAACAAGGTGTTACAGGTGAGAACTTCTTGAAATTATTAGAAGCACGTTTAGATAACATCGTTTACCGTTTAGGCATCGCTCCTACACGTTCATCTGCTCGTCAATTAGTTTCGCACAAGCACATTACTGTTAACGGTCAAGTAGTTAACATTCCATCATACAGTATCCGTCCAGGTGATGTTATTGCAGTTCGCGAGCGTTCTCAATCATTAGAGGCAATCGTAAACTCAGTAGCTGGAAGAAAAATCAACAAATTCAGCTGGTTGGATTGGGATGCAGACAAACTTACAGGAACATTCGTTAATTTCCCTGAAAGAGCTGATATTCCAGAAAACATTAAAGAGAACTTAATTGTAGAGTTATACTCTAAATAATAATTAATAACAACATGCATTGTCATAGATGCATGTTGTTGTTTTCATAAATAGTAAATAAACTTAAAAGAACATAAATGGCAATTTTAGCATTTCAAAGACCGGATAAAGTTATCATGCAGAAATCAACTGATTTTGATGGTACCTTTGAATTTCGTCCACTAGAGCCAGGTTTTGGAGTTACTATTGGTAATGCTTTACGCCGTATTTTATTGTCCTCTTTAGAAGGATATGCAATTACGTCGGTAAGATTTTCAGGCGTGTCGCACGAATTCTCTACGATTAAAGGCGTAGTAGAAGACGTTACAGAGATCATCTTGAACTTGAAACAAGTACGTTTCCAGAAATCAGGTGAGCAAGGCGATAACGAGAAGATCTTTGTGGTTATCAATGGTCAAGATCAATTTACAGCTGGTGATATTACGAAGTTTTCCAATAATTTTACTGTATTGAATCCTGATTTGGTCATCTGTAACATGGATAGTTCAGTAACTGTAGAAGTTGAATTGTCAGTTGCAAAAGGCCGCGGATACGTTAATGCAGAGGAAAATAAAGTGGTTGATGGTCCTGTTGGAGTAATTGCGATTGACTCAATCTACACTCCAATTAAGAATGTAAAATATACCATTGAGAACTACCGTGTAGAGCAAAAGACTGACTACGAGAAATTGTTGTTAGATATCTCTACTGATGGTTCTATTCATCCAGAAGATGCTTTGAAAGAAGCAGCTAAAATCTTGATCCAACACTTTATGTTGTTCTCTGACGAAAACATGTTGTTAGAGTCACAAACTAAAGAAGAAACTAAAGTAGTTGACGAGGAAATCTTACATATGCGTAAGATCTTGAAAACAGAATTAGTAGACTTAGACCTTTCAGTTCGTGCATTGAACTGTTTGAAAGCTGCTGATATCCGCACTTTAGCTGAATTGGTTACATATGATGTAGCTGATATGTTGAAATTCCGCAACTTTGGTAAAAAATCATTGAGCGAAATTCAAGAGTTAGTTAAATCAAAAGGTTTATCATTTGGTATGAACCTGTCTAAATACAAATTGGACGAAGAATAATAATTAAATAATATAAGCGACCTGCTGCGTAATTCCTCCGGAGTATATGGACTACAGTCTATAGAAAAAGAACGGTACGCACAAAATCAAAACTAAAATGAGACACGGAAAAAAAGTAAATCACTTAGGCCGCACTGACAGTCACCGTAAGGCGATGTTAGCTAACATGGCGACTTCATTGATCAAACACAAACGTATTACTACGACTTTAGCAAAAGCAAAAGCGTTACGTACTTATGTGGAGCCTTTGATTACAAAATCTAAAAACGACACTACACACTCACGTCGTACGGTATTCGCTTACTTGAAAGACAAAGATGCAGTTTCTATCTTGTTCCGCGAGATTTCAGAAAAAGTGGCATCACGTCCAGGAGGTTACACTCGTATCATTAAATTAGAGAACCGTTTGGGTGACAACGCAGAAATGGCATTTATCGAATTAGTTGATTACAACGAAATCTACGGTAAAACTGTTCAAACTGAGAAAAAATCTACTCGACGTCGTGGTTCTGCTAAAAAGAAAGCTACTCCAACAACTGAATCAAAAGAGGCAAAAGCTACTAAAGCTGGCGATGATTTAACCATTGTTGAAGGTATCGGTCCTAAGATTGCAGAGGTATTAGCAGCTGCTGGTATTGCAACTTACGCTGAATTAGCTAAAACTGATGCTGAGAAAGTTAAAGAAATCTTAACTGAAGCTGGTTCTAACTTTAACACTGCAGATCCTACTACTTGGGCTGAACAAGCACAATTAGCTGCAGATGGAAAATTTGAAGAATTAGAAAAACTTAAAGCCGAATTAGACGGCGGAAAAAAAGTTGATGAATAATCTTTAAACGAATCATAGAAAAGTCCTCTTATCCAAGAGGACTTTTTTATTTTATACGCTTTTATAGTAAGTTCAGCTATTTAATTATTTGTACATTTGAAAAACTAAACTTTAGCATATTTATTTCATTTCATGGAACTATTTAACGTTTATCCTGTTAACCCTATCAACATCGTAAAAGCGCAAGGCTCTACTGTTTGGGATGAACAAGGAACTGAATATTTGGATCTATATGGAGGTCATGCTGTTATCTCTATTGGCCATACCCATCCACATTATGTGAAAAGTATCACGGATCAGTTGAATAAAATTGGATTCTATTCCAATTCAATCATGATCCCTATTCAACAACAATTAGCGAAACAATTAGGTGAAGTTTCGGGTAAGACCGACTATACCTTGTTTCTTTGTAATTCTGGTGCTGAGGCCAATGAAAATGCCTTGAAATTAGCATCATTTCACACCGGACGAAAAAAGATAATCGCCTTTTCAAAATCCTTCCATGGACGTACGTCTTTAGCCGTAGCTGCTACAGATAATCCAGCTATCGTTGCTCCTGTAAATGAAACTGATAATGTAATATTCCTTCCTTTCAATGATGAAGAAGCACTTGAAAAGGCCTTCAAGGAAAATGGCGAAGAAATAGCTGCCGTAATCATTGAAGGAATTCAAGGGGTAGGAGGTATCCGTGAAGCATCGGTGCCTTTCTTGAAACTGATCCGCAGTCTGTGTGACCAATATGGATCCGTATTTATCGCGGATTCCGTTCAATGTGGATATGGAAGGACTGGAACCTTCTTCTCGCATGACTATGCCGGAATAGATGCAGATATCTATTCGATGGCTAAAGGAATGGGCAATGGGTTTCCAATCGGAGGGATTGCTATATCTCCAAAATTCAAGGCTTCTTATGGCATGTTAGGTACGACCTTCGGTGGTAATCATTTGGCATGTGCAGCAGCTGTTTCTGTATTGGATATCATCAAGCAAGATAACCTCATGGAAAATGCAGCAAAAGTAGGCAGTTATCTGATCGAAGAACTTAAGAAGTTTGATCAGGTATTGGAAGTGAGAGGTAGAGGCTTAATGATTGGGATTGAACTACCAACTGAATTGGCACATGTGAAGAAGGATTTGTTGTCAAAAAACAAGATTTTTACGGGTGAGGCGAAACCTAATGTGATTCGTCTGTTGCCTGCACTAAATATTACCAATAAGATTGCTGATCAATTTTTAACTGCTTTTGAAGAGAGATTAAAGGCATAAAAAATCAAAATAGATTAAATGAAGAAGTTTTTTTCCGTAGCAGACGTAGATAATCTGAAAGACATCGTTACAGAGGCTTTAGAAATTAAGGCTAGCCCTTATTCCAATGAAACCCTGGGGAAGCATAAAATGCTGGGTTTGGTATTTCTTAATCCAAGTTTGAGAACACGCTTGAGTACGCAAAAGGCAGGGATGAACCTTGGCATGAACGTCATGGTGATGAACATGGATAAGGATGGCTGGGCATTGGAAACGCGCGATGGCGTGATCATGAATGGAACAACAGTGGAACATATCCGTGAAGCTGCGGCTGTAATGGGAGAGTATTGTGATATTCTTGGTCTGCGTTCATTTCCTACATTGAAAGATAAGGAAGCGGATTATTCGGAAGACCTATTCAATAAATTTATCAAATATTGCGGAGTTCCGGTAGTTTCCTTGGAAAGTGCAACGAGGCATCCATTGCAAAGTTTGACAGATTTGATCACGATTACGGAATATAAAAAAACAGATAAACCAAAGGTTGTATTGGCTTGGGCACCGCATGTGAAGGCATTACCTCAAGCTGTTCCCAATTCTTTTTCAGAATGGATGTGCCGTGCTCAGGAAGAAGGTTTGGTAGATTTTACCATTGCTCATCCTGCAGGCTATGAACTTTCCGAGGACTTTACTCCTGGTGCCAATATCACGACGAACCTGGATGAGGCCTTGGAAGGAGCAGACTTTGTTTATGTGAAGAACTGGTCTTCATTTAAGGAGTATGGAGAGGTTTATCCGGTCAATGGGAATTGGCTTTTGGACAATGAGAAATTGAAATTGACCAATGATGCAAAAGTGATGCATTGTTTGCCAGTGCGTAGGGACTTGGAGCTATCTTCTGAGATATTGGATGGTCCAAATTCATTGGTGATCAAGGAAGCCAGCAATAGGGTATGGGCTGCGCAGGTAGTATTGAAAAGAATGTTGGAAGATTTGAAGGGTTAAAATATAGGATGTCGGTATTAAATATTATCAAGATAGGTGGGAATGTCATTGACAACCCGGAACAATTAGAGGAATTTTTAGAGAAATTTTCTGCATTGCCAGGTCGAAAGATCCTGGTGCATGGAGGTGGAAAGATCGCCACGCGTATGGCATCAGATATGGGCATTGAAGCCAAGATGGTGGAAGGTAGACGTATTACGGATGCTGCCATGCTTGATGTCGTGACCATGGTCTACGCTGGCCTTACCAATAAAAACTTGGTTGCTTCCCTGCAAAAATACAATTGCAATGCCATAGGATTGTGCGGAGCAGATGCAAATGTGATCAAAGCGGTAAAAAGACCGGTTAAGGAAATCGATTATGGTTTTGTAGGTGATATCCTTGCTGATTCGATTGATTCATTGGCTATCAAAAAACTATTGGAGGCGGAGTTTATTCCTGTCTTTTCAGCTATTACCCACAACGGTAATGGACAATTATTGAATACCAATGCCGATACCATTGCATCTTCCTTGGCTGTTGCGCTATCCAAACTATATGAAGTTTCATTGATCTATTGTTTCGATAAAAATGGCGTATTGTTGGATGTTAATGATGAGCAATCGGTTATTGAGACCATTCGTTCGGTTGATTTTGAACGATTGAAAGATAGCAAGACCATTCATGATGGAATGATCCCTAAACTATACAATGCATTTGAAGCGATTTCCAAGGGTGTTAGTAATGTCTATATCGGACATGCCAATAACTTGCACCTCTTCCAGCAACGGAAGTTTGGAACCTGCTTGATTGCCTAAACTTAAATATAATGAATAAGATAACAATTATTGGAGGCGGGAATATAGGGTTGTCATTGGCCAAAGGGCTGGTGAAATCTAAATATTGCAAAGCTAATGAGATTACCATCACCAGGCGCAATCTGGCGTCCTTGGCTGTGGAACAGGAAGAAGGTTTTATGGTGAGCGATTCAAACCCTGAAGCGATTCAAGGGTCTGAATTTATTGTATTGGCCATTCTCCCCCAGCAGATCAGAAAGGTGATGGATGAATTAGCTCCTGTGCTGACTCCCGCTCAAACCATTATATCGGTGGTATCTGGCGTAACTTGCCAGGATATCAAGGATGTATTGGGCCAAGATAAGGTTGTTATCCGTGCAATGCCGAATACGGCTATTGCGATAGGGCAGTCCATGACATGTATTGCCACTGACAGTGCTCCTGAGGACAAAATCCAGGATGTTTCGGTGATCTTTGAGTCGGTAGGTTCTGTGGTGGTCATCAATGAGGACTTAATGACTTCCGCGACGGCACTATGTGCTTGCGGAATCGCATTTTTCCTGAGAAGTATCAGGGCAGCTTCACAAGGTGGTGTTGAGATCGGTTTCCATGCTCACGACGCCTTAAAAATGGCCATTCAAACGGCCAAAGGTGCTGCCGACCTGTTGCTGCAGATGGAAAGCCATCCGGAAAGTGAAATCGATAAGGTGACTTCTCCAAAAGGCTGTACCATTGCAGGATTGAACGAAATGGAACACAACGGTTTCAGTTCCGCTTTCATTAAAGGAATAAAATTGTCTGCTAAAAAAGCTGGAGGCCTATACAATGATTGATATTGCCCAACTGATTGAAGACAGTACCTCACTCTTGAAAGGATTGATTGAAACCCAGTCATTCAGTAGGGAAGAGGATCAGACTGCTCAATTGCTTGTGGAGTATTTTCAGCAGCATGGCATAGCTACTGAAAGGATAGGGAACAATGTGGTCGCCTATAACCGTTTTGAAGATCCTTCAAAACCTTATGTCCTGTTGAATTCGCATCATGATACCGTTAAACCCAACCCTGGCTATAGCAAAGATCCATTTAAGGCTATCGTTGAGGATGGGAAGCTGTACGGCTTAGGGAGCAATGATGCCGGTGGGTGTTTGGTTTCCTTGATTGCAGCATTCCGTTATTTTTATGACCGTGATGATTTGCCGTTTAACCTTTGTTTGGTAGCTTCCTCTGAAGAGGAGGTTTCTGGTAAAGGAGGCTTAGAAGAAGCCTATAAACACATCAAACCTTGTGAGTTTGCCATTATTGGTGAACCCACCCTGTTGAATTTGGCAGTGGCGGAAAAAGGATTGATGGTTTTGGACTGTGAAGCGGCGGGTAAATCTGGTCATGCCGCACGGGAAGAGGGTGAAAACGCGATTTATAATGCGATTGAAGACATCAATTGGTTCCAGAATTATCAATTTCCTAAACAGTCGGAGTTTTTAGGGCCGGTAAAGATGAGTGTCACCATGATAGAAGCAGGGTCACAACATAATGTGGTGCCGGCTAGCTGTAAATTTGTGGTGGATGTAAGGACTACCGATGTGTACAGTAACCTGGAGGTCTTGGAAATGATCAGACAACATGTGAAGTCTTCGGTAGAGCCACGTTCTACGCGCCTTAATCCTTCTTCGATTTCAATTGAACATCCAATCGTTCAATCCGGGAAATCTTTGGGGAAAGAATTATATGGCAGTCCGACGATGAGTGATCAGGCCATATTGAATATTCCGTCTATCAAAACGGGACCTGGAGATTCGGCGAGGTCACATACTGCGGATGAATTTATTTATTTGCAAGAAATAAATGATGGGGTCCG
Organism: Sphingobacterium sp. NPDC055431; assembly: GCF_053644255.1. Classification (NCBI taxonomy): domain Bacteria; kingdom Pseudomonadati; phylum Bacteroidota; class Sphingobacteriia; order Sphingobacteriales; family Sphingobacteriaceae; genus Sphingobacterium; species Sphingobacterium sp. NPDC055431. The sequence continues at coordinate 69,077 of NZ_JBSHLH010000011.1, read as the reverse complement.
GTACTATATCGACCTTCTGAAAGGGATATTATAAGAAATTCAATAAAAAAAGCGGGCCTTGGACCGCTTTTTTTATCTCTAGATGGTAGTTCTAAGATAAAAATCTCCTTTTTATACAGTTCTTATAAGGTGATTTGTCTTTTGATGCTCTCTTCTAAGGAAATAATGGTCTCTGTACGTTGAATTCCTTTCAATCCTTGGATGTCTTCATTCAAAACTTTGCGTAAATGTGATGTGTCCTTACAGATGATCTTTGCAAACATACTATATTGACCAGTACAGTAATGTAATTCCACCACTTCTTTCACTTGTTTCAACTGTTCAACAGCATCCGAATACTGAGAACCCTTCTCTAAATAGATTCCTAAGAAGGCAGTAATGTCAAATCCAACCTTTTGAGGGTTGATAATTAAGTTAGAACCTCTGATTATTCCCAATTCTTCCATTTTTTTCATGCGAACATGGATGGTTCCGCCAGAAACTATTAGTTTTTTAGCGATTTCTGTATATGGAATTGAGGCATCTTCCATTAAAATGGATAAAATTTGAACATCTAGGTTGTCTAAATCGTAATTTGAATAGTTTTTTTCCATAAAAATGGTATTTGTGTGTTAATTTGTAATAAGGTTTTTAAAAATATCTAAAAAAATAAAATAAATTTCTATTTAATTATTGAAAAAATTAAATTTGTCATAACAAACGAGGTAAAAAACACTAAAGTTTGTAATTACTTCCCTCAAAATAACATAGGTTTATAATTGGTTAGCGTTGAAGCTCCTCGCCCGGGGAGCTTCTTCCATTTATAAGCCTTTCAAATAAATTTTTCAATTTTCTGATTTTTTCAAAAATAATAACAATTATTGTTATATTAATGTTCGAATGATAAAATTACGTCATTTTTTTTAGCATTTTTTCATTGATGTATACAACAACTATTTTTCGTACTTTAGTTTCAGTCACAAATGCTTGTTATGAAAGAAGATGATGTAAAGATTTCGAGGAAAAAGCCAATTTTTCCAGTGGGTACGGGTTTGTTGAAATATCTAAAAGCTTATCAGCGGGATGGTAAATTACCCATGACCTATTCCGATCTTTTGAATTTCCAAGAAACGATTCCTTCCCTGGACAAGTTTGGCAATGATACGTTGTGGGAAATCCCTTTATATCCGCCCCATATACAAGATACCCTATATGACCAGCTCAAGATCGTATATGCGCAATTGAAGGCTTCCGGTAATACCAGGATTGTGCAGCATAAAGTCATCGAAAAGATTGAATTCTGTGCTTTTGGTAATACCCATCCCTTCCGAATCAAAATTGTCAATAGACTGAATGATGTCTATGATTATTTCTATATCAAGCAAGCGGATGCCTCCAGGATCTATGGATTGGAGCTGGAAGAGATTGTATCTCCAAACCAAGTCAATTATCTCTATGATCGCGATACCTTGGTGGAAGAACATATTGTGGGGATTCCTGGGGATACATTTGCTAAGACCAAGATGGGCGCTCCGGATTATAACCAGACGAGAATAGCGAAAGAATTTGTCAAGTTTAATGAACGTTGTGTGATCTCAATGTTAGGGGACATGCGGGCCTATAATTTCGTGATGCAGATCACTCCGGATTTTGATGATTTCCAATTTAGGATCCGTGCGATTGATTTTGACCAGCAATTCTATGAAGGGAACATCAAGGTGTATCTTCCGCAATTCTTCAAGGAAAACTTACCTTATGTCAAATTGTCCATGGACCATTTGAATGAGAAGACGGTCCTGCAGTATCAGCAAGAAGAAAGATCTTCCATTGTACATCGGGTTCGAAGCGAAAGGCATCGTATCAAGGACCTCCGTGATGCCTCCAGTACACAGCAACTCTCAACAAAAGAGAATATTGAGAAACTGAAAGAAGGCTATGCAAGGTTCTATGAGAATGAAAATTACTTCAAATGCAAGAGTATGACCGATATTATTGAACTCAACGTCAAGAATGTCATACGGCAGGTCCAGCTTTAGCGGATTCGTTTTTGGTTATCCTTTACGAAAGCTTCCCAACCCGAATAGTTTTTTCCACCGGTGGATTGATTTTGTTGAAAGGCATGACATACCGCAACAGCAAGGCCATCGGTAGCATCCAGGAACTCTGGAGTTTCCTTGAAGCTAAGTAGCGTCTGTAACATGGCCGCCACTTGTTCCTTACTCGCATTTCCGCTGCCTGTAACGGATTGTTTTATTTTTCGGGGGGAATACTCAAAGATTGGGATATCGGCGTTCAGGGCAGCTGCCATCGCTACTCCTTGGGCACGACCCAGCTTTAGCATGACTTGGATGTTCTTTCCGTAAAAGGGTGCCTCTAAAGCTACACAGTCTGGTTTGTATTCTGCGATCAATGCGCTAGTCTTTTTGAAGATGCGTTGGAGCTTGAGGCCATGGTCATCCAGATGCCCCATTTTTATGACACCAAGCGTGATCAAGGATATTTTTTTATTCACCTCCTTCAATATTCCATAACCCAGAACTACCGTTCCAGGGTCAATTCCCAAAATAATCCTCTCTTTAGCCGGTTCTTTTTGCATATGCAATAATACGATTTTCTAAACATTGCTTTCTAAAAACGGTTATTAATTAAAAAATTATTAAAATTGTGCTTTCTTAGACAAAATTGACGAAGACACAGCGAAAATATCTCAATCTATTGATTAAAGTAGCCATTGTTGCGTTGGCGATGTGGTTTGTTGTCAGCAAGGTGAATAATCAAAAGAACTTGAAGGAGTTTGAACACCTTATCCATCAGATCGACCCTCTTACGATCCGATTGGTATTGCTGGTCGTTGTGCTCTTAATGTTTTTCAATTGGTTTCTTGAAGTTAAAAAGTGGCAATATCTAAGTCAAAGGATAGAGAAGTTAGGGCTTTGGAAGGCTATTAAATCAGTTTTTTGTGGACTTACCTGGGCAATATTCACTCCTAATCGGATTGGTGAATACGGTGGACGGGTTATGTTGTTGAAGCCCGAGAACAGAGCTACTGGCGCTGTTGCCATGGGAGTAGGATTATTTGCTCAATTGGTTTTGACTTCGGTTTTTGGTTCTTTGAGCATCGCTTGGTTCGTGACGACCTTTTTGGAAACTCCTGCCTCAGTGGATTTTGGGGTTTGGTTAATAGCCACAATCTATGCATTGGCCTTTTTGATCTTGTATTTCAATGTCTCTTGGGTGGATTATCTGGTAGGGAAAGTAAAGTTTTTGCGGAAGATCAAGCCGTTCTTCTCGGTCCTGGAAGATTTTACCGTTAAAGAATTGGCCTATGTGCTCCTGCTGTCTGCTTTTCGCTTTGCCATTTTTACTTCGCAATATATAATTTTGATGTTGGTCATATTACCAGAGCTGCCGCTCGTTTCAATGGTATTAATGATCTTTATTATGTTTTTTATTCAATCTGCCGTTCCTTCCTTAGATATTTTTGACTTTAGTGTTCGTAGTTTTGTAGCCAGCAATTTGTATGCGTATATTACGACCCAAGAAATTGCAGTGATGGCCATTGTTTCATGTGTTTGGTTTGTTAACCTCATTTTTCCGGCAATCATAGGGTCGTTTTTTGTATTTAACGTGAATTATATCAGTGATAATAAATCTTAGTTTTTTCCTATTTATTATGACCATTATCTATGTGGTATTGGTCCTTTATATGCGCAATGGCTGGATGAAGCTGCCAATGTTTCACCTGACATCCATTATGCCCCTTTCAAAAGTGACAGTAATTATCGCTGCCCGGAACGAAGAGTCAAACATTGGCAATACGCTGGATTGTATTGTCAGTCAGGAATACCCTAAAGATTTACTGGAAGTGATCGTGGTTGATGACCATTCTACGGATAGGACAGGAGAGATCGTCACCCGTTATGCGGACCGTGGGGTAAAGCTAATCACCCTAAATGAAGGAAATAAACTCAATTCTTATAAGAAGTTTGCCATAAACAAGGCTATTCACGCTTCTTCTGGTGATATAATCATTACTACCGATGCAGACTGTAGAATGGGCTCCAAATGGATATTGAGCATAGTTCAATATATGGAAAGCCAAGATAAACTGATGGTTTCCTCTCCAGTATGTTACGATCAGGAACAATCTTATTTCGAACGCTTGCAGACCTTGGAATTCCTTTACCTTATTGGTTTAGGGGCAGCGGGAATAGGCAACGGAAATCCAACGACCTGTAATGGTGCCAACCTTGCTTATAGAAAGACATTGTTCTTTGAGATGGGTGGATTTAATGGTATTGATGAATTGGCTTCTGGCGACGATGAGCTATTACTGCATAAGGTTGCGGAAAAACATGCCGACAGGATCGGTTTCTGTAAATCTAGAGAAGCAATAGTTTACACCGATGCCAAAGAAAACCTAAAATCATTCTTAAGCCAAAGAAAGCGTTGGGCTTCAAAAAGTACCAAATATAAGGACAAGAAGGTAGTTGTATTGGGCGTGTGTATCTGGCTCTTCAATCTTTCTTTTTTGCTGAGCTTGATCTTTCTGTTGTTTGGTATTTACGATGCTAGTGAACTGGTATTAACCTCCCTGATGATGAAGATGTTGGTGGAACTGGCTTTTCTTTATCCCATCCTTAGCTTCGTGAACCGAAAGGAGCTGCTTTGGAACCTACCATTGCTAACTGTAGTCCATTCGCTCTATTTTGTCTATATCGGAGTGGTGGGAAATATAGGTAAGTACGATTGGAAAGGCAGAACCGTCAAATAGTTCTACAGATTTTCTTCCTTCACCTTGGCGCGGATCAAATCTTCGGCTTTCTTCACAATCTCCTCTGGATTTAATCCCGTGGTATCAATGGGATCCAAAACCTCCCAAGACATGTGGGTGAAAGGCCTAAGTGGAAATGCTCCCCATTCTACCATTTTATAGGACCCATTAATTGCAATTGGAACAACGAGTGCTTCTGGGTTTTTCTTCATCAAAGTCGCAATTCCACCTACAGAGAAAGACTTCATCTTTCCGGTTTTAGTCCTTGTCCCTTCAGGAAAAATAAATGCTGACCAATTATTCTTTTTCATGTTATTGGCTAGGGTCAAGATCTCTGCAATTGACTGTTTTGGATCTTTTCGGTCAATATTTGCCGCTCCCCCATGTTTTAGGTTAAAGGAGATACTTGGAATATTGGCGGTCATCAATTCAATCTTAGAGATGAACTTACCATGGAATCTTCTCAAAAAGTAAATCAAAGGTGGGATATCGTAGGTACTTTGGTGATTGGCAATGAAGATAATGGGTTTGCCAACTGGAATGTTTTTGTTGTCGATAAACTGTGTCCTGTTGAATAGGGTATAGTTACATGCTACCAGAAAGCCATTTAAGATATCAACACTTTTCTTATGGGCGGCATAACCCCCTAGTTTCAAGCATAACCATTGAATGGGATGGAATATCAATAATGATAATGCAAAACAAATATAAAATATCGGAGTAAGGATAAATCCTAATAACTTTCTCATCTGTAAACTAAAATTGAGCAAATATACGAATTAGTATATTTTATCCCTTTCTTCAATTCTTAAATTGTAAATGTTAAACAAAGTTTAAATATTATTAAATATATGTTTAACTTTATTTAAGTAAATCTATAATATATGAAGTTTCCTATTCAATGTCCGGCATGCGATAATGAAATGTCTGTGGTAAAATTGCACTGTAGCAACTGCGAAACAGAGGTGGCTGGAAGATTTAATTTTCCTTTATTGATGCGTTTGGAACCTGAGGAACAGGACTTCATTATTGAGTTTCTATTAAACTCTGGAAGTCTCAAGGAAATGGCCAATAAATTAGGAAAGAGCTATCCAACCGTTAGGAATAAGCTTGATGAATTGATAGATAAAGTTAAAAACCTTCAGTAAAATCATGAAATTCAAAGAAAATCAAAATATGCTGACCACTTGGTTGCTCTTAATCATTTTAGCGGTTATAGTTGCCCAAGTTTTTGCCATCAGTCCCTATTATATGGATGTATTCAAAACCAGTGGCTTTCTGCTGTCAGTAATCGTGTTGCTGTTCTTATTACTGATTAAATTAAAGACTACCTATGATTCCGAAGGAATCCGTATCGTTTTCATCCCTTTTATCTGGAATAAATTTATTCCATGGTCTGACATTGCTTCTGCGTATATTAGGACCTATACATTTGCGGATTTTGGAGGCTGGGGTTACAGAATAGGGAAGTGGGGAAAAGCCTATTCTGCCAAAGGAGATCAAGGATTGCAATTGATCATGAAAGACGGAAGCCAGTTAATGATTGGGACCCAAAAACCTGAAGAGATCCAAAAAATAATAAACCAATATAAACCTTACAAAGATGAGTTCTAGAGATTTTGTCAATATCATGTTAAATCCATTTGAGGATGTAACTAGTCGTAAATTATTGATTTTTGGTAGTTTAGGTTTTCTGCTGCTGAGTATATTAGGGTTTTTCTTCCATTTTATTAACAACGGGATTATTCAATTGCATTTTATTGATCCAAGGCCATTTTGGAAATATTTAATCTATGGTCTTATCAATACTGGGGCATTAACTGCCTTAATGTATGCCTATGCAAGGTTCAATTATTCCAAGACCAGACTATTGGATGTGTTGATTTCAGTGCTCATTGCGCAATGCGTATTGGTTGTTATTGCCCTTTTTCTATTGAATCCATACATAATGGGAATCATGGATGATCTTAAAGGTGAAATTGAAAAAGGTAATATTGATAAGCTAAATATTTCACCTATTAATTTGGGGATCATCACCTTGGCGGGAATCTTCAGTATTTTTTCCATTTATTATTTTTTTCATTTACTGGTTAGAGGTATGAAAATTGCCATCAACAGTAATAAACTGTTCCATACTATAGCGATTGTGTTGTTGACTTTGGTTTTGGACGTTATTTTGAATGTATTAAACCCTTATTTTTAAGTATATGAAGAATTATTTTTTGGCACTGGTCCTGTTTTGTTCATGTTCGATGGGATTTTCACAATCCTTTGAAGGAAACTGGAAGGGAGCTTTGCAGGTTTCAGGGATGGAATTGCCATTAATCTTTGAATTTAAATACAATGGAGCTTGGGAAGGGACAATGCAGAGTCCTAAACAGAGCACTAATAGATTTCCTTTGACAAGCATTCTTGCCGAAGGTGATTCGATATTTGTGGAGCTGAAAAGTATGGGCGTAAAATATGCTGGAAAGATCAGCACTGACCGCATGAGAATCGATGGCAAGTTTCAGCAAGGGGGGCTAAAGACTGAATTAGTCCTTAGCAAACTTACTGCTGAGCAAGCCAGTGAAGCTGGTACTTTTAAACGAAGCCAACGCGTAAATCCTCCATATCCTTATGATACCGTAGATGTAACATTTGAAAATAAAATAGACAAGGTAACTCTTGCCGGAACGATAACCAAGCCCAAAGAACCAGGTAAATATCCAGCAGTGATATTGGTTTCTGGAAGCGGGCCCCAGGATCGGAATGAAACTTTAATGGGCCATGAGCCCTTTAAGGTATTGGCGGATTACCTGACTAAGAACAATATTGTGGTTCTTCGTTATGATGATAGAGGAGTAGGGAAATCCCAAGGCGATTTTGCGAAGTCTACTACGGGTGATTTTGGAAAAGATGCACTTGCAGCTTTGAGCTTCTTGCGCAAGCAAGCCCAAGTAGATCCAATGAAAGTTGGGATAATAGGCCATAGTGAAGGCGGATTGATAGCCACGATCCTCGCAGGGCAACAAGCTAGTGGGTTGAATTTTATTGTGACCTTGGCTGGTCCAACGATAAGGATGGACTCTCTGATGATTCTCCAGAATGCAGCAATCATGAAATCACAAGGAAAGGATATTTCTGAAGCAGAACGTGCAATAATCAAGAAGAATTATGAGATTATGGCCTCCGACCTTCCGGGCGACAAGGCATTTGACGCCATACGTAATAATATGCGTTCAGTAAGCGGTAGCCAAAATATGGAAAGTGCTGATCAGCTAGCTGCTTTGGTGACTCCATGGTTCCGTCATTTCATCAAGATAGATCCAGTGCCATTTATCAAAAAGATCAAGATCCCTACATTTGCAGCGTTTGGGGGCAAGGATGTCCAAGTGCCCGCTGCTGGAAATATAGAAAGCCTAACGGACAACCTTCCAAAAAACAAAAAAGACCTTTTAAAGGTCTACCCAAACTTAAACCATTTGTTCCAGAATGCTAAAACTGGGGCTGTAGGTGAATATGCTGAAATTGAAGAAACAATTAGTCCAGAAGTGTTAAAGGAGATTACAGCTTGGATTAAAGCTTTATAAAGTATAGGTATTTAATAAAAATAGCGGTCTAATTTAGACCGCTATTTTTATATAATCTTTTATTGTGAATAACCTGGATTCTGTACCAATGCAGGGTTCACTGAGATTTCTCTATATGGAATAGGGAATACCATTTTCGGAGAATTGTACGGAAGAGAACCAATATTCTTTTTTGTTCTCTTCAGGTCGTGCAATCTGTGACCCTCAAAGGCCAATTCCTTACTACGTTCCAATAAGATAGCGTCCAAGGTCAGATCTTCTAGATCTTCGAGTCCAGCCCTTTCACGTAGTACATTGATGTCATCTAATGGATCGGCTCCGATGGCAGTGCTCAATCTGAAGTTACATTCAGCGCGCATAAGATACAAATCGGTCAATCGAACCACTGGGATGTTGTCAAAATAATTGTACCATTTTTTGGTAAACCAACCCGATTTGGCGCCAGTGCCATCATAGATCATCTGTGTTCTGCGTTTATCGGTAGGATCAAAAGTGTTGTAATAGGAATTCAAGATGCTCAAATCACCACGACCAACTTTTCCACCTGTATTGTTCAAATAGCTAGAGTAGAATGTTGCTAATCCATCATTTGAAGAACCAGCATTACTTTGTTCGTTCTGTTGAATCTCAAATACGCCTTCAGAAGAATTTGGCGTACGGAAAGGAGCTTCCAAAGTCGGAGATAGCTCATATTCTCCACTTTCGATGATATCATTGGCTAGGTCTCTGGCTTTGTCATATTTGCCTTGTTGTAAATATAGACGTGCCAACATCCCTTGTGAGGCTGCGAGGTCAGAAGGGTAATCTGCTAATTTGGCGATGGAGGCCAATAGATCTTTTTCCGCCTGTGCATAGGACTCTGTCACTGTGCTTCTCGTAATCCCTTTGATCAGGTCTTCAAACTTAGTAACCGCTTTCAGGGGAATAGGTACACCAGGGGTTGAATTAGCTCCACCTGCTTCATATGGTAAGCCATAGAGACGCACAAGTTCAAAGAACATAATACCACGAATGAAATAAGCTTTACCTTCAATTTGGGCCTTCATATCTTCATCAGTGATGATAGGAAGTGCTTCTAGGACTGTATTGGCGGCATTGATCGCCTGATAAGCATTGGTCCAGGTACGGGTAACATCCTCATTGGTTGCAATAATATTCTGATTCGAGATGTCTCGATAAGTTGAAAAGGATCCAGTCCAGTTTAAATAACCAGGGCTGGCAAATAGATCCGGAACCATAACCAGGTTCGTTCCATATAATGCGCCTTCTGCAATAATGGTATAAGCACCGGTGAGGGCGTTGTTTACATCTGCAGGGGTAGAAAGTGCCTTTTCAGCCGAAATATCGTCGACAGGCTCAATCTCCAGTTTTTTTCCGCATGATCCCAAGGTCAGTGCAACTGCCACAGCAGGAATTGTAATATATTTTATGATGTTCATGATAGTTCGCTTAGAAGATTAAAAACCAATGTTAACTCCAAATGTGATCGTTCTAGGCTGCGGTGCTGTATAAAAATCAGTACCTAGCTGATACCTGCCGGCAAAGGTCGTGTTGATCTCTGGGTCATAACCGTTGTATTTAGTGAAAGTCAACAAGTTTGTAGCAGAAACATAGATGCGAGCAGATTGCATATAAGCTTTGTTGGCAATACTAGAAGGTAAGTTATAACCAAGGACAACATTTTTAACACGGAAGTAGGAACCATCTTGAATATAGCGAGAAGAAGGTCTTGTTCCATTTCCTTCATCAAAACGAGGTTGCGGAATCATGGTCACATCGCCAGGTTTCTTCCAATAGTCCATTTGATCTAAAGTCTGGTTATCGAAGTAATCACCATTGGTTGATTGGAAACCTCCTGCAGCATTGTAGATATCATTGCCATAAACAAATTGCGTCTGGATGGCTAGATCGAAGCTCCTATAGGAGAAGTTGTTTCCGAAACCACCAAAGAACTTAGGATTAGGGTCGCCAATCCATTGATCAGCAGCTTCCGAGTATTCGTTGGTTGTTGTCGTTTGACTTGCGTCCAAATAATATAAAGCATCACCATTTTCAGTATCTACACCAGCATAGGCCTTGCCGTAAAAGAAACCATAAGGCATACCTTCTTCAATTCTACCCAAATAGCGACCTCCTGGATAGATAGGCTGCCCATCAACCAACTTTAAGATTTTGTTTTTATTGAAGGAGATATTGAATGAAGTACTCCATTTAAATTCGCCAACAAAGTTTTTAGAATTCAATGCGAACTCCATACCGCGGTTCTGCATATCACCTACGTTCTGAAGGATGGTCGTGAATCCATTGGTAGATTCAATAGGCACATCCAATAATAGGTCGGTTGTTTTCTTGAAATAAGCATCGATGGTTCCAGATAATCTATCGTTGAAGAAACCAAAGTCAACACCGAAGTTGCTTGAAGTTGTGTTTTCCCAAGTCAGTTTTTCATCGCCTAATCTCAATGGAACAGTTCCCGGAACACCGGCATAGTTAGCACCTGTGTACAGTGTCCTTGGTCCAAAGTTATCAATCTCGGCATTACCGGTACGACCGTAACTTGCTCGCAGTTTTAGGAATGATAGGGTTGAGTTGCCTTTTAAGAAGTCCTCTTCAGAAACCACCCAACCTACTGAAGCCGCTGGGAAAGAACCATATCTAGATTCTTTACCGAATCTGGAAGACCCATCAATACGTAAGGTCGCTTCCAATAAATAGCGGTTCTTGAATTTGTAGTTAGCTCTCGCTAGGTAAGATAGGAATGAGAACCTAGACTCAGATGAACTGGCGTTTGATTTTATTGCTGCACTGATGATCTTAGTGAATTGGTCTGAAGGAAAACCTTTACCTTCAGCCATGGTGGATCTTAATTGTCCTTCTTGATAAGCCATACCTAACATCGCGCTGAAATCATGGATTTCATTGAATGTCTTGCTATAGTTCAAGGTATTGTTGGTATTGAAATTGATTGAGCGGGCTTGGTAATTCCAGCCGTAACCTCCAACATCACCACCATCTTGGGTTCTTGATCCTAGAAAGATTTCTTCCTCCAGGTTTTGGAAATCCATACCATATTCCGAACGGAAGATCAGGTTAGGGCTAATCTTAGCACTGGCATAAGCCGTTGCGAATGTACGGTAGGTGTTTGAAAGGTTTTTGCCATTTTCAAGATCAATCAGGTTGTTATAATAAACTGTATAATTGTTCAATACTCCATTCTCGTCCCTGATCGCTTGGATAGGGGGAAGGGCATTTAATTGTAAAGGGTTTGAAAAGGCATTGTCACTGCTAACACGGTAGTTGTCAATTTTATTGATATTGATCGTACCGCCAACATCTAGCCAGGAATTTGCCGAATGGTCCAAACCTAAACGGCCGGAGGTCCTTACAAAGCGGTTGCCGATAATAACACCTTTATTGTCGTTATAACTTCCAGAAGCAATAAATCTTGTTTTTTCATCCCCTCCAGATACATTTAGGCTGTATTGTTGGATTCCACCTCTTCTCAATCCTTCGTCTACCCAATTGCTGTTGTAGTTTTTGTCCCAATCATCCGACCCGGTCCAATCCTCCCAAAATTCAGCTAATGTAGGATATTGGTCTTCACCGGTTCCGATGTATCCGCCATTGTTCAGGGCAGTGCCCAATAATTCCTTATACTGGGTTCCATTCAGGAATTCACCCTTTTTGGTTGGATCGCTGAACCCCCCAAAGTAGCCTAACTCAAATTTTGTCCTTCCAGCTTTACCCTTTTTGGTCGTGATGATCACTACACCGTTCGAACCTCTGGCACCATAGATTGCTGTAGCAGCAGCATCCTTTAATACATCCAAGGATTCAATGTCATCAGGACTGATGGCTGCCAATGGGTTATCTGGTTCATCATAAGTACCCATGGCAGAAGAAATAATTGGCACTCCATCGATGACATACAGAGGTTGAGTACCTGCTGAGATCGAGGAAATACCTCGAACACGGATCTGTAGGGCCTGTCCTAATTTTCCAGAGCTTGAGTTGACAAATACCCCAGGTGCGCGACCTTGCAGGGCACTTTCAACAGTTTGTAGAGGTACATCTTCCAAATCAGACATTTTTACACTGGCGACCGATCCGGTCATGTCCTTTTTGATCTGAGTACCATAACCCACTACCACAACCTCTTCCAGGTCTGCAGCAGCAGGTGTCAATTGAACATCGATGTTTTTTCGGTTGTCGATGCTCAGCTGTTGGGAGCTATAGCCAACAAAAGTGTAATGTAAGGCTTTGATAGAAGCACTTACACCGATTTCATAGCGTCCCTGAGCATCGGTCTGTGCTGCAGAGTTGCTTCCAACTGCACGAACGGTAACTCCAGAAATGGGCTGATTGGTTACAGCGTCAGTTACTGTTCCTGTAATCGTTTGGTCTTGTCCAAATGCAATGAAATGCATCAGACACAACGATAAGAAAAAAAGTAGTTTTCTTTTCATAAAATAAGTTTCAGTTAGTGATTAGTGTTCACTTGAGGAGCTGTTCTAACTCCTTTAGGCTTTGATTATTAAATTAAATATAGAAAAATTTAATAATCAAATAAATGATAGTCAAAATTTTTAATATTAGCGCTTTTATAAGCGAGGAGTTAATTTTAGCAATTCGATGTTTAAACAATAAAAAACGGCTATCATGTACCATGATAGCCGTTTTAATTTCTTGTATTTTTTTATTTAAGGGGTCGTATTTGCAACAGGAAGGATCTTTCCATTATAATATTTATGTCCGTTTTGGGCAAACTCAGCGACATATCTTCCCATTTCAAAAGCTAAGGTTCCCGCCTCAACACCTGGGAAAGCTGCTTCAAACATTTCAGTCTGTGATGAACCTAAGGCTAGGCAATTCACTTTAATATTTTTATCCTTTAACTCTTCCGCTAAACATTCCGTTAAGATGGCCAAAGCCCCTTTGCTTGCGGAATATGCTGATAAGCCAGGGAATTTTGCAGACCCTTGAAACCCACCCATACTACTGATGTTGACAATATGGCCTCCTTCTTTCATCATCGGAACGATATGCTTAATCATCTGTATATGCCCCAATAGGTTGGATTGGAACATCTGGGCAACATCTTCCATGCTTGTTTCCAAAAATGGCTTATTGATCAGCGCCCCTGCATTATTGATCAGGATATCAACCTTGTCAAACTTGGATTGGATAAATGGGACCAAAGATTCAGGATAATTGTCAAACACAATGTCAAATTGTGCCGGATAGAGTGTTCCGCCATCATGGTTCAATGAGGACGCAATCTCATGTAATTTTCTCAATTTATCTGCTGATCTCGCCAGGGCGATTACCTTATTTTCCTTATTCGCGGTCAAATCTAGCACGGCTTCAAATCCTATTCCACTGCTAGCGCCTGTTATGATGATATTTGCCATTATTATTCCTCTTCTTTATCTATTTCTTCCTCTACTTCTTTTGCAGATGGTAATTTATCTGCTCCCAATCGTTGTGGCCTGAATATATAGTATATACCACTTGAGGCAACCAATAAAGATATGATATAGAATATCAAACTAATGGTTACCGCGATATGTGGGTCCAATTTAAGGTAGGTTGCCAAACTGAATATGACAGATTCCCTTAGTCCGATCGCTCCCCCAATGGAAGGTACAATAGCCACCAATTGAGAGACCATAAAGATCAATAGGTAGGGAGAGAACTTGCCATCAAAGTTCATGGCCAATAATATGAAGGTTGCGGTCAAGGTTTGAAAACCCTGAACACATAAGGCCTTAAAATGGGTCGTGATAAAATTCTTAAGGAACTGCTTGAAGAATAGACGGAGCACATACAGGTAGCTGATAGTTCCTATAAAAAGGACTGCTATGGTAACAGCATTTGGTATGGCTAACCTTGGCATGAAGATAATCAGGGCACCGGTGATGATACTTAAGGCCCAAAGACCCGATAACCTATCAAAAAAAACTGCACCCAATACCTGCCGACGAGAAATCTGGAAATTCTTCTTTAAGAAAAAGATCTTATAGCCATCTCCACCAATTCCTCCAGGTAGAAAGAAATTATAGAGCAGGCCTAATTGATAGAGTCTAAAATTATAGCGTTCGGTCAATTTGAGTCCTATCGCTTTAAAGAAAGAGTTCAACCGTGAGGATGCTACTAAAATGGAGCATATATATGCCAACAGGGCAAAGAATAAGTATAGGGGATTACTGTCTTTTAATACCTCAGTAAGGTCCTTGAATGATATTTTTGTAGAAACCCAATACAGAGCACCCGCTGTGATCAGTACCTTTAGGATGTTTTTTGCGATTTCCCAAATCTTTGATTTTTCCATTTAATTTTTGCTGTAATTATAGCATCGGGTAAATGCGGGAATAGAATAAAATCAGGTAAATCAGCAGAAATCCTCCACACAAGCTGAATAACCAATTCAAATCAATCCGTCTGTATTTTTCCTTTAACATCATGAACATCAAAATGATAAAGATAATGAATAAGGAAATGGGGGCAAATATAGCCCATTTGTTTGGGAAATTTAAAGAAATATTATCCAGTATTTTAGCATCTTTGCTAAAAGCGAATACAATTCCGACAATTAAAACAATCATCATCAAACGAAGAATAGCCTTGGCTACAATTTTGCTTATGGTATGATTTTTGGAAGTGTTGTTCATCAATGAAAATTGAGTTTTTTGTTTACTAATATACATTTATTATACTATTTTAAAATTTGTAATATGCATAAACGTATTATTTCGTTTTTATCTTTACTAACAGCTTTGTTGGTTTTAGGTAGTTGTGGAGCACCAAGAAAAGGCGCTACAGGTGGTACTGAATCAGGAGCTGTTTCTGCTACAGGCCCATCGGCATCACAATGGCGTTCGGGAGTGAAAGGAACATGGACATTGAATTCCGTGACCCGCGAAAACATCCCAAGCAGCTATACCGTTAAAAATATGTTTGATGAAGCACCGGTTGATTGTTTCATCGGTTCGCTATGGAACCTTCCTGGCGGAAACCAAAGAGGAAGCATCACCTTTAATGCGGATGGAAACCTATGTGCTAGTGGAACTGTACGTACCATTGTTTGGTCTATCTTCAATCCCGGTAAAACAGGTGGTCAGCCTGCATTCCAATTCAAGAAAATCTATGCTGGAGACAAAGCTTCTAACGTAACAAGTGGTTACCGTTTGGATTTGTCTTATGCTGATGAAAACTCCTTGGAGATGCGTTTGCCGGTAGATTTGAATGACGGTAAAACTGGAAACTTGGTTCTTAAATTTAGTAGAGCCGGAGAATAATTCCACAAAAAGAATTTTTTGAATGTAAGCCGTAGCGAAATCTACGGCTTTTTTTATGCAAGCCATTTTATCAGGTTTCGGTAAGGTTTTTCTCAATCGTTTGTCTGAAATCTCTATATTTGTCAAGTTATAACAATCAGAATGAGTCAAGAAAGTAATAAAGTTGCTCTCATTACCGGTATTACCGGACAGGACGGAGCATATTTAGCAGAGTTTTTATTAAAAAAAGGCTATGTCGTGCATGGATTGAAAAGAAGAAGTTCTTTGTTTAATACCGACCGTATCGACCATTTGTACCAAGATCCGCACCAATTAGGACGTAATTTCGTCCTGCATTATGGCGATCTTACAGATTCAACCAACCTGATCCGGATCATTCAAGAAACGAAACCTACTGAAATTTATAACCTCGCTGCACAATCCCATGTGAAAGTGAGCTTTGATACCCCAGAATATACTGCAAATGCCGATGGACTTGGAACGCTAAGGATCCTTGAGGCTGTCCGTTTGTTGGGGTTGACAGAACATACCCGTATCTATCAAGCTTCTACATCGGAGCTTTATGGGCTAGTTCAGGCTGTTCCTCAAAGTGAAACCACTCCATTTTATCCAAGAAGTCCATATGCCGTTGCAAAACTTTATGGCTATTGGATTACGGTGAACTACCGCGAAGCATATAATATGTATGCCTGCAATGGTATCCTTTTTAATCATGAAAGCCCTGTGCGGGGAGAAACTTTCGTGACTAGAAAGATTACTCGTGCTGCTGCGAAAATTGCATTAGGTCTTCAGGATAAACTTTACTTAGGCAATCTCTCTGCACAACGTGATTGGGGACATGCCAAAGATTATGTTGAAGCCATGTGGCTGATCTTGCAACAGGATAAGGCTGAAGACTTTGTTATAGCTACCGGTGTGACGACTACGGTACGTGAATTTGTCAGGATGGCCTTTGCTGAGCTAGGGATTGAAGTGGAATTCTCCGGTAAAGCAGAAGCTGAGAAAGGCGTTATTATTGATCGTGATAACGAAAGATTGAAGGAGCTAGGTCTTGATCCTGAGAAAATTAAGCTAGGTCAAACTATTGTAAAAGTAGATCCTGCTTATTACCGCCCTACGGAGGTCGATCTATTGATTGGTGATCCGAGTAAGGCAAACAACAAATTAGGTTGGAAACCCAAATACGACCTTGAAATGTTGGTGAATGAAATGGTACTCTCTGACCTCAAACTTATGCAAAGAGAGGAATATCTCAAAAAAGGGGGCTTTGATATCCTAAATTATTTTGAATAGCAGCAACTTGGAACAATATTTGCTTCCGAAAGTTAAATAAATATTAAATATTCATTTTGTAATTGTTTAGTGTCTCCCCACTTAACAGTTCAATGGAGATAATGGAAAATGAAAACAGACGTTAACAAGATAGATACAAAAGAAGCGCAAGTCGCCCCTGTAGTAAAAAGGGATAATTCTAAGATCTACTTTTTCGTGATTGCAATTGCAGCCCTTTTGGCCACCAATATATATTTCTATGTAAAATATAAATCTTCTGGTGAAAAACTGTACACAGTGACTCTTCAGAAAGAAAATTTACAGATTGAAATAGACCGTATTGAGGCCGAACTTGATAATATCAAATCTGAAGGTATTACCAGTACTGCCGCTTTGGTTGCAGCAGAACAGTCCGCTAGGCAAAAGATTGAAGATTTACGAAAAGGACTCGAAAACAATGAAATCACTGGCCCTCAGATAGAGGCTGCCAAAGCTGATGTTTCTTTGTTGAAAGATCAGGTTTCAAAAATGAAGGATGATGTCACGGCCTTGAAGATCAAAAATCAGCTGTTGGCAGAAACGAATTCAGACCTCAATAAGCAAGTCAAAGATTCCGAGGCAAAAGCTGCTACGCTCGTAACGGAAAAAAATGCGCTTACCGATAAAATTGCCAAAGCTTCTTCTATCAAAGTATCCAATGTACATATCATCGGGATCGAAGAGAAAAGAAATGGCTCTTTAGAAAATGAAAATAAAGCTAAGCGTATTGATAAACTTCAGATCAACTTTACCGTTGCGGACAATCCTTTGGCGGCAATGGGGAAAAAGGAAGTATATGTTAGGATTATCAACCCTAAAGGTAACCTAATTGCCAACTCGGAGGATTTGTTCTTAGTGCATGGTGAAAAATTACAATATACGTTCAAAGAAAACATTGAATTCAATAATAACGGTCAAGAATATCAATTTATGTGGTCTGATCCTAATCACAAATTCCAAAAAGGAGCATACACGGTATTGCTTTATGCGGATGATGCCATAATGGGTCGTTCCTCAGTTGTATTGAAATAAAAAAGGTTATTATATAAACACAAGAAAGGAGCTGAATATTCAGCTCCTTTTTTGTTTTTTGTGGATGAGTGCCAATGGAGCGGCTTGGTGAATCGTAAGATTTAATGATTGTATTGGTTCCCCTTTCCGGTGTTACATTGAGAAGGTTCCCCGAAGGGCAATGTCATTAAATTAGGAAAAGAAATTTAGATTCTTCGTTACTTTTGAAGCCCAAAAGTAACCAAACCGACGTAGGAGCTCACGGATGCCAAAAACAACTCGAATCCGTAACGCTTCGGCCCATTTAAGGATTACCGATCTCATTGTTACTTTTGGAGCCCAAAAGTAACCAAAAACCTTCGGCCCATTTAAGGTGGCTTTTCGCACAATCCAGCGCACATGGATAGAATGCCTTGTTGTCGGGAATATCTTTCAGAAGATCATCCCTTTTGATGGGATGATCTTCTGAAAGCATTCCAAGGCCAATCCCATCGCACAAGTCGACGGCATTCTATCCATTTTTCCGCCACTGGAAATGAGCCGGTGGCTAAAGTGCTTCCTTCGGAAGGATGTATGTTTGTATAAATTGGGAACCCCTGGAAGGGGTGGAATCTTTGTAGAGAATCTGATCGTTAATCGGATAACCCACAGTGTGGGTGAAATATTTTTTCCATTTTTAATCCCTTTTTGGGGTCATTCTGAGGAACGAAGAATCTCGGAACCATGCAAAATCCATTTGAAAACACATTGCATTGGCGCAAGGTTCTTCAATCTACAATAATTTACATTGGCGTACAGGTCCTCCCTTTTCGATGTAGAATTACAAGGTCATGAAGGGGAAATCCGTACAGATTCTTCACTGAACGGTCAGAATCAATATACGCTAAAGAGGGGTTCAGCGTGAAACGAAGAATCTATTTTATTATTTTTTTTAAGGATTGAAGTCAATCCGAAATCGTAAGATGAGGAAACTATTTTAAATGAAGCATGAATAGTTCCGAGACCCTTCAAGGTGACACAAAGAGGGTGTAGAAAAAGCCTTCATCCCAACAAAAGCTTTTATTTCCAAAGCTCTCATCAGAAGCTAACCATAGCCCTTCCCAATAACAGCCGTTTCTTGGCTTTTAAACCTTTATTTATCTTCTTCCTCATAAAGAGGCAGGATAATAGTGAAAGTCGTTCCTATGCCTTCAAAAGTCACAAAGGAGATGTCTCCATTCATGGACTCGACGGTTTTCTTAACAAAAGCCAATCCAAGTCCTGTCCCGGAACTTTTCGTTGTAAAGTTTGGTTGGAATATCTTTGGAATCACATCGGCCGGAATGCCCATCCCATTATCTTTCACGATAATCTTGACTTTCTTTTGGTCCAAATGCTCGATCAAGATGCTGATCAGATGTTTTTTTCTTCCAATCGATGCTTCAATGGAGTTTTTGATCAAGTTATTGAAGGTCCTCAGCAATTGATCCCTATCTCCCAATACATAAACATTCTCATCATCCGTGTTATTGATAATCTTAATGTACGTATTATGGTTGTTATGGTAGACGTTCGCAGATTTATTGATCTTCTCGATCAGGTTAATCTTTGCTAAATTGGTATCTGGTAACTTGGCAAAATTTGAAAACTCAGTAGCAATCTTGCTCAAGCTGTTGATCTGTTCAATAAAGGAATTTGAGATCCTAAAGAACCGTTCTTCAAACCTCGGATCATCCTCCGTATAACTACGTGTCAATTGTTGGATCCCCAATTTCATTGGAGTCAATGGATTCTTGATCTCATGTGCAATCTGTTTAGCCATCTCGCGCCAAGCATATTCCCGTTCAGCATTCATCAACTGTTTGGCATTTTCCTCCAGCTTCACGATCATAAAATTGTATTCCTTGACCAAGGCGCCGATTTCATCATCACGCTCCCAGTACAATGGTTCGTTTGGTTTATTGCTGAATATCGTTTGGGAAAGCTTTTTACCGATCAAGCTCAATGGTTTGGTAATGGAGTTGGCAACCATGACCGTTAAGAAACCTAACCCTAGGATAATGATGGTATAGATATTCAAGAGGGTATTCAACAATAAGTTTTGGCTTTCATTTTCTTCCTCTACGGATGTAAAGTATGGAATATTTAAGAAGAGGATATTGTTGTATTCATTGTTTTTAATCGTTGCATAACTTGAATTGTATTCAAAGGTCACAACATTCTCCTTGATAAAGGAATCCGTTTTTTTGAGAACGTTCAGGTTATTGAACGCGATCGGATTAATAAACCGTGAAACCAATCCCATATCATAGATCTTGGGTTGGGAGGTAAAGATCAACTTTCCGTTTTTGTTATAGAGGTTGATGTCAGTGACCGAGGTTTCGGAGAAATTCTTTACAAAGTCCTGTATTTCAGCCTCGGATAGGTTATCGGAAGATTGGATCTTATTCTCAATCTTTTTTACCACATCCATGATATAACCTAGACGTTGCTGCACCTTCGATTTTTCCAATTGACCCGAAATACTGATAAAGGAAATAAATCCAGAGATTACGATCGCAAAGATCACGACACCAATGATCATGGTCTGAATCCGCGTACTATACTGGATACGGTTTATCAATAATTTGAAGTGGTATTTGATACTTCGGAAATTGAATGATTTCTGTGTAATGGTACTAAAGAAATATTTGATACCATCGAATATCAGGAAATAGATGTACAGGCATAGGAATAGGAAGGAGAACACCGCGACAGACTGCCATAAGCTTAGCTGCGGAGTGCTGACCACAAGGGTGGTATTAGCATCCGGTTTATAGACCAGGTTAAAGTAGCCATTATAGTCATCCCTTGTTATGTATTGCTGTACCTTCCCACCAAAGGCATCATCCTTATTAGGGTAGGTGAATGAACCATTTTGGGTGACCAATGCTCCATCACGATATAGTGCAAAGGAGGTCGCATTGCTCTGGTAGTTCCTGATAAATTCCACCTTGCTATCCGAAAGGATCTCTGGATAAGGCATCGTCGTGCCATAGGCCCTGTTCTTGAGGTTGATGAATACTTGGACCACACGGTCTTCGGTCGTATCGACTGGTATATCAAATTGCAGGAAATATTCATGGGTTCCCAAGTCACTACGGACACGGTAGAAATGTTCGGTCTGTTGAACCTTGGTGGACTTATTGATTACCTTCTCTCGATATTCATCGATTTTATTGTTCTCATAGTTGCCTAGGGCCTGGTCATTGTAATAATAATAACCGTTGAACTCAAATTTCGAAAGGTAACCACTGAAATAGGTGTTCTTGATATATTCATTGATAATGTCAATCTGTGTGTTTGGCAAGCTGATGGCGAAAGATTGTCGCAATCCTTCGTCAGCTGTTATCTTCCTTTCCAGATCCACAAACAGGGCAGTGGCATTTAGGTCGTCTTCTGCCTCCAACTGATTTACCGTCACCTTCATTTCCCTTTCTACCTTTGACTCCAAGCTTCGGGTGTAGACGGAGGTGGTCATGAACGCTAGGAAAACCAGGGTAAGGATAAAAGTGGACATGGCCAGGTTTACCTTCAGTTTACTATAGGCCCTTAGCATGATGATGCCGGCCAAGAAGATGTTAAAGAAGGTATTGTCGCCAACAAAAATGGCATTCAAGATGATCGCTGTAACCAAAGCAATCAATTGAATGTTCAGAAAGGATGTTGTATTCGGTAGGATTGACTTTAAGATATTGACAACCGTATCTATGAAATAGAGCAGGATAACCATGTTGATGCACATGATCAAGATGTTCAACCAGCTGTAGGAGTTAAAGGAAAGTAAATTGGTCAGGTCCAATGTTACCGCGGTACTGTTCGTAATCAGGGTAGAAAGATGGAAAAACAGTAAGTTGCTGATCAGGTAGATCCCCAAAATTGAAAGCAAGGCAGTAATGGTCGCTAGGTTTCCAGTCAGTTTCTTCAATGGGATCCTAAGGTAAGGTTGGATAACCCTGAAATAAAAAACCAGCCAACCTACCAATAAGGTGGTCATAAAGAAACCCCAGAGGTTAGGTAGGAGAGGACTGTAAGCGTAATATTTAGGGTCAAAGAGTCCAATGCTTGATGAGGATGCCAGCCAGTTTGTGTTTAGATCCACATATCGGGTCAGGATCAAAGTAAAGGTAAAGAAGGCAAGTGAAAACCAGGGTCTGCCATTCTTTGCAATCATCAGACAGATATTGTTGACCAAGATCAGGAAACAGATCGAAGCGAATACCCAACACATAAATTGGATATCCATAAAAATATTGTCATGCTTCCCTTGATTTAGCTTAACCGAGAATAAATAGGCCCCTGTCTTGCTATAGATGTTTTTTATGTTCTCTGTATCCGTATAGTCTGCAATGGTCAGATTGTTGGTGGCAATGAGCTCATTGAAGAAATGATTGACGAGATATTCATTGGTAATCGAGAAATTGGTCTTTACAGGGATTAATGCGAGGACAGAAGTATTGGAGGTTAATGTCTTCCGTTTGAGGATAAAGGATCGATTATCTTCCTGTATAAAGACCACATCCGATTGGATGCCGCCATCCGTAAGGGGAACATAGATATTGTTGCTCCAGAATATGGGTTTATGGTCCTTATAGATATAAAAGAAGATCTTGTATTTGTCGCCGTATTTCTTGGCTACATCTAGGACTTGGGTAGGGTAGACCTCAACATTGACGAAGGCTTTCATGAGATTAGAATCTGCCCACAGCTCGTCTACAATGTCTTCGTATCGATGAATGTTATTTGAAAGAGTTCTGGTATCCAATTCCAACATATCTTCCTTGGTTACCATTTTGTTGATCATGATGGCGGTAGCGAGGAAAGATACAGTCAGGATTAGTAAGAGGATTCTTATTTTATTACCCATTTATCTGATTTTACTAATGGGTAAATATAAATAAAAAACTCCTCGCAAATAATTTTACGAGGAGTTTTATAGAGAAATTCAACCTTAGTGTTGGTGAACGTCTTCTTGACGGAAGAATTTCGCCGTAAAATACTCACGGTTCATTCTTGCGATGTTTGTTAATTTAATGCCTTTTGGACATTCCGCTTCACAAGCTCCGGTATTTGTACAGTTACCGAAACCTTCTGCGTCCATTTGGTCAACCATTGCCTGAGCACGTTCATAGCGTTCAGTCTGACCTTGCGGCAATAATGCGAATTGTGAAATCTTAGCCGATACGAATAGCATAGCTGAAGCATTTTTACATGCAGCAACACACGCTCCACATCCGATACAAGTTGCCGATTCGAAAGCCTCATCAGCGATACGCTTAGGGATCAAGATATTGTTGGCATCCTGGGGTCCACCAGTGTTGATATTGATATAACCACCTGCTTGTTGGATTCTGTCAAATGATGTTCTATCAACAGCTAAATCTTTCAATACAGGGAATGCTGCAGCTCTCCATGGTTCAATTACGATAGTTTGGCCATCGTGGAAAGAACGCATATGCAGCTGGCAAGTTGTAATACCGTATTTAGGTCCATGAGGACGTCCGTTGATAACTAAGGAGCACATTCCACAGATACCTTCACGACAGTCATGGTCGAAATAGATAGGATCTTCCCCTTGACGAGTTAGGTCTTCGTTTACCACATCCAGCATTTCTAGGAAAGACATATCATCAGCGATGTCTTTAGCTTGGATAGTCACGAATTGTCCTTTGTCATTTGAGTTTTTCTGACGCCAAACTTTTAGCGTTAAATTCATATGTGCACTCATGATAATATTTTTGAGTAGCAAAAGGCTTCACAGGAAGCCCTTTGGCTTATTTATAACTTCTTTGTGTTAACTTAACGTTTTCGAATACCAATGATTCCTTGTGCAAGATCTCTGGTTGGTTATCACCATTGTATTGCCAAGCTGCAACATATGCATATTCATCATCATTACGTTTTGCTTCTCCTTCTTCAGTTTGTGATTCCACTCTAAAGTGACCACCACAAGACTCATTTCTGTTCAAAGCATCGTCAACCATTAATTCTCCTAATTCCAAAAAGTCTGCAACACGGCCAGCTTTTTCTAGGGACATGTTCAACTCTTCGTTTTGTCCCAATACTTTCGTGTCAGTCCAGAACTCTTTGCGAAGATCTTGGATCAAGCCTTTTGCTTTTTCCAATCCTTCTGCTGTACGAGCCATTCCACAGTATTCCCACATGATGTGGCCTAATTTCTTGTGGATATCATCAACCGTTTTGCTACCCTTAAGGGCCAATAACTTGTTGATTTTTTCTTCAACCTCTTTACGGGTTTGCTCGAAAGCAGGATTGTTTTTGTCAACAGGTTTGAAGTTTCCGATTTTCGCTAAGTAATCACCTACAGTGTAAGGGATTACGAAGTAACCATCAGAAAGACCCTGCATCAATGCCGAAGCACCTAGACGGTTAGCACCGTGATCAGAGAAGTTAGCCTCTCCTAAACAGTATAAACCTGGTACCGTTGTCATCAAGTTGTAGTCAACCCAAACACCACCCATGGTATAGTGAACCGCAGGGTAGATACGCATTGGTTGCTCGTATGGGTTTTCGTCAGTAATTTGGTAATACATGTCGAATAAGTTACCATACTTAGCTTCTACTACATCTTTTCCTAAACGTTGGATCGCTTCAGCGAAGTCCAAGAATACCGCTACTCCAGTTTTACCAACACCACGTCCTTCGTCAACCATTTCCTTAGCGTTACGTGAAGCCACGTCACGAGGTACCAAGTTACCGAATGAAGGGTATTTTCTTTCCAAGAAGTAATCGCGATCGTCTTCTTTGATATCTTTAGGCTTCAATTCTCCTTTACGAAGTTTCTCTGCCAATTCAATTGTCTTTGGAACCCATACACGGCCATCATTACGCAAGGACTCTGACATCAAAGTCAATTTGGATTGATGGTCACCGGTAACTGGGATACAAGTAGGGTGGATCTGAGTATAACAAGGGTTAGCAAAGAATGCACCACGTTTGTGCGCTCTCCATGCAGCCGTTACGTTACAGCCCATTGCATTTGTAGAAAGGAAAAATACGTTTCCGTATCCACCAGTACATAATAATACCGCATGACCTTCGTGAGCTTCGATCTCACCGGTGATAAGGTCACGTGTAATGATACCTCTAGCTTCGCCATCGATCTTTACTAAATCTAGCATTTCATGACGAGTGTAGGATTTTACTTTACCAGCTTCAATCTGGCGGTTAAGCGCTGAATAAGCACCTAGCAATAATTGTTGTCCCGTTTGACCACGTGCGTAGAACGTACGTGATACCTGTGCACCACCAAATGAACGGTTGTCCAATAGACCACCATATTCACGTGCGAAAGGAACACCTTGAGCAACACATTGGTCGATGATGTTTACCGAAACTTCAGCCAAACGGTATACGTTTGCCTCACGAGCGCGGTAGTCACCACCCTTGATCGTATCGTAGAATAGACGGTAAACTGAGTCACCGTCGTTTTGATAGTTTTTCGCAGCGTTAATACCCCCTTGCGCAGCAATAGAGTGCGCACGTCTTGGAGAGTCCTGATAACAGAATGTTTTAACGTTGTAGCCTAATTCTGCTAATGCAGCGGCAGCAGATGCTCCTGCCAAACCTGTACCAACAACGATAATGGTAAACTTACGCTTGTTGGCTGGGTTGACCAGCTTCATCTCAAATTTATGTTTTGACCATTTTTCGGCCAAAGGGCCTGAAGGTACTCTTGAATCTAACATATCCTTTATTTATTTATAAGATCTTGCTATTGCGTAATCTGTAAATAACCTATTTAACAAAATAAAAATACAATGGCATTGACGCGAATAGGATTGGAATAATAATTCCGAATACCCATATTCCGATTGTTTTAATGATGCCTTTGTAACGTCTGTGGTTAAAACCAATCGTTTGGAATGCAGATTGGAAACCGTGGATCAAGTGGAAAGCTAATGCTGCCATTCCTAAAAGGTACAATCCAACCAATAAAGGGTTTTGGAAAGTAACGGCCACTTGTCTGTATAAATCTTTAGATTTAACTACTTCAAATCCAGCGTCTTCGTATTGAACATACCCGATGTAATCTGAAGGAATATCGTCTAACTGTAAAACCTCTTGGTTGCCCGTTGAGATTTCAGTACGGTACTCTACGTAAGGAGTAGTTCCAAATTTGTACTGAAACCAGAAGTTTTGCATGTGTGTAACAATGAAAATTAGTAAAACAGTACCCAAGATTCCCATGTTACGAGAATTCCAAGCGCTGTTTGCGTTTCCATCATACTGGTTGTAACCAATAGGACGTGCTGCTTTGTTCTTTGTAGTTAGGATAAGAGCATAAACCGCGTGAACAATGATAGAAAGATAAAGTAGGTATGATACTACTTTAATCGGGGTAAAATGGGTCATGAAATAAGCGTAATTGTTAAACGCATACCCCGCATCATCTTTAAATAGTTGTAAGTTACCGATCAAGTGAACTATCAAGAAAGTACATAAGAACAATCCCGTCAAGCTCATGATTAGTTTCTTCCCTAGTGAAGATGTTAATACTGGCTTTGATTTACTCATTATTACTATGAATTTAATTTAAGTACGCAAATCTATCTATTTGATGACATATAAATGAGATTTATGTATAAAAAAGACCTAATTTAGAATGGTTCTAATTTTCGCCAAAAAATAAGGCCCGATTTTTATCAAATCAGGCCAAAAACTTTTTATTATTAAGTGCTTACAAGAAGGAGTAACCCACTCCAATTGACCACATACTGATCTTTTGCTTGTGCGCATTATCTTTGCTCATATTACTCAAGCCATGTTCATATCTCAAGTCAACAGTGAATTTGCTGATGTCAGCACCAACACCTCCGATGATTCCAGTCGATGATTTTTTGTAAGCATCTGTATTGGCTACCGATTTGATATCTCCCTCATGAGCGAATGAAAATACTGGACCTGCCTGGATACGTACGCCGATTGGACCTAAGCCAATTCTAGTACCTAAAAGAACTGGTAAATCAACACTCTTGAAGGTTGCTTCACTGTTTGTTCCATCTTCAGTTTCATATCCAGCTTTTTTCTGCGTATAGTACAACTCCGGCTGAACGTGGAAACCTGCAACACCTACACGTCCCCAAATACCTGCTTGGAATCCAGCTTTTGTATCTGAATTCAACCATGAACCATCCGATTTCAAGCTCGAAAAGTTTACTGCGCCCTTAATACCCAACTTTAAGCTCGGTAATAATTGTGCTTGCGTTGCCTGAACGCATAAGAATAAGGCAGCTAATCCAAGTAAGATTTTTTTCATATCAAAAATTTATATATTTACTAATTCCAAACACTAAATTAGTAGTTTTTATTCAATAAGCGCATATTAATATGTATAATTTCAAGATCAGTGCCGAAGAATGGCCCATATTAAAACTAAAACTGAAAAGAAAATATAACACTCTTTCCGAAGAAGACTTGCAATACAGTCCAGGCCAAGAGGAAGAACTTTTGAAACGTCTTGCCAAAAGATTGAACCGTAATGTAGACTATGTCGTGTTTACCCTTTCCAAAGAATTGACCGACCTGGAGTCAAATAGACTATAAGGAAGGATATGGAGAAGTTGATCAGTTGGGAAGAGTTTGAACAGGTGGACCTACGGGTAGGGACAATATTGGAAGTTTCTGATTTCCCAAAAGCCCGAAGGCCAGCCTACCAATTGCTGGTAGATTTTGGTGAGGAGATCGGGACCCGCAAGTCCTCCGCCCAAATCACTGCACAGTATTCCAAGGAAGAGCTCATTGGTAAACAAGTCGTGGCAGTCGTGAATTTCCCTAAAAAACAGATTGCCAATTTTATGTCCGAGTGCTTGGTAACGGGATTCGAGGATGAGAATGGAGATATTATTTTGACAACCGTGGAACGAAAGGTTCCGAACGGTGCAAAGCTGAAGTAATGAAGGTGTACAATTTCGAAGAAACTCCTCAACAAGGTATCCCCAGTCTTGATGAGCAGTATATGCAGGAAGCCTTGAAGCTTGCCAAGAAAGCCTTTGAGGAAGATGAAATCCCGATTGGTGCCATCATTGTGTCCAATGGAAAGATCATTGGCAAGGGCTATAATATGACCGAAAGGTTGAATGATGTAACAGCCCATGCAGAAATGCAGGCCTTTACGGCAGCAGCGAACTTTCTCGGAGGAAAGTATCTGAAGGATTGCACCCTTTATGTGACGGTTGAGCCCTGCGTAATGTGTGCCGGTGCAAGCTATTGGACCCAGATCAGCAAGATTGTCTACGGGGCCCGCGATGAAAAGAGAGGCTATTCCAGTATCCATGAAAAAATCATCCATCCCAAGACGATCATTCAGTCGGGTGTGCTGGAAAAGGAATGTGCCGAACTCATGATGTCTTTTTTTCGTAATAAACGTTGAGTTATCCACAAATTGGGGCCTAAACGAAACAAAAACGCGCTTAAATTGTTATATTCGTGTATTGATAATTAATAAATAAAATATAAACGTTATGGCATTTGAATTAGAGGCGTTACCTTACCCAGCAGACGCATTAGAACCATCTATCGATAAAGAAACAATGATCATTCACCATGATCGTCACCACCAAGCATATGTAGACAACTTGAACAAAGCTATTGCAGGTACCGATGCAGAAAACCTTTCTTTGGAAGAAATCCTGAAGAATGTGAGCAAGTACCCAGCAGCAGTGAGAAACAATGCAGGCGGTGTATGGAACCATGATCTTTTCTGGAAGGTTTTAGGCCCAAATGCAGGTGGTGAGCCTACAGGAGATTTAGCAAATGATATTAATGCTACTTTCGGTTCATTCGCAGAATTGAAAAAGAAATTGCAAGAAGCAGGTGCTGGTAGATTCGGTTCAGGATGGTCTTGGTTAATCGTTGGTCAAGACGGTAAACTGGCTGTAGTATCTACTCCTAATCAAGATAACCCTTTGATGGATGTTGCTGAAGTAAAAGGTACTCCAATCTTTGGTATCGATGTATGGGAACATGCTTACTACCTAAAATATCAGAATAAACGCCCAGCCTACCTAGAAGAGATCTTCAACGTAGTAAATTGGGATGACGTAGCTAAACGTTACGCGGAAGCTAAAAAAGGTTAATCCATAATAGATTATTCTTAGAGAGCGGATATCTGAATGTAGATATCCGCTTTTTTTATGGTCTCAATGAAAGCTTGAATCTAGCAAAACCCACAGGGAGGCTAACATCTTTATAGAAATTGGATATTTGTAATGGTGAGCCTACAGCGTGGGTGAAATGTTTTTCAATCAATTTTCATTAAAAAAAACAGTTCGTTCGCTGTGCTCACGATGACAACGATCCAAAATAAATTAAAAAATAGATTCTTCGCTTCGCTCTGAATCCCTCAATAGCGTATTTTGATTCTGAACGATCAGTGAAGAATCTGTACGTTTCTCCCCCATGACCTTGTCATTCTCAATCGAAGATTGAGGACCTGTACGCCAATGCCATCCGCAATTGATATGTCTGTAAAATTCCGAGATCCTTCCTTCGTCAGGACGACAGCTAGGGGGGGGAGAAGGTAAAGGACCTGTACGCCAATGCCATCCGCAATTGATATGTCTGTAAAATTCCGAGATCCTTCCTTCGTCAGGACGACAGCTAGGGGGGGCGAAGGTAATA